>NZ_JABFDP010000017.1:0-196433 GCF_013179005.1 Bradyrhizobium denitrificans
TAAGCTATGTCCCCGGGCTGAACACTGCGCTCGCAATGACGGAGGGAGCAGTCTTGGCGCATTTGCGTGCGGTGGGGAGGACGGTCTTGAAGAGGCATGGTTCTCACCATGTGAACTCAATTGCGGAACGGGTGCTTTGCGGCCGCCAGGGACAACGCTTTCCCCCCTCCCCTCGAGGAGCTCGCCGAAGGCGAGCGTCTCGAAGGGCGAGGCCCCAACTCGGGCGTCAACTTTTGAAATCACCCCGCTCATGGGCTCTTCGCCATGCGCGGGTCGAGCGCGTCGCGGAGGCCGTCGCCGACGAGGTTGACGGCGAGCACGGTTACCGAGAGGAACGCGGCCGGGAAGAACACGATGTAGGGCTTGACCTGCCACAGCGCGCGGCCCTCCGCCATGATGTTGCCCCAGGACGGAATCGTCGGCGGCGTGCCGGCGCCGATGAAGGACAGGATGGCCTCGGTGATCATGGCGCTGGCGCAGATATAGGTCGCCTGCACCAGCATCGGCGCCATCGTGTTAGGCAGGATGTGGCGCAGGATCACCATCGGCGTACGCGTGCCCGAGGCCACCGCGCCGTCGACATAAGGCTGCTCGCGCAACGACAGCACCACGCCGCGGACGAGCCGCGCGACGCGCGGAATCTCGGCGATGGTGATGGCGAGGATCACGTTGCCGACGCTGCCGCGCGTGAGCGCCATCAGCGCCACCGCGAGCAAAATCGGCGGGATCGACATCAGCCCGTCCATGCAGCGCATCAGGACGCCATCGGCCCAGCGCACGAAGCCGGCGACAAGGCCGATCGAGAGTCCGATCAGCGAGGCCGCGAGCGCCACCGCCAACCCCACCGTGAGCGAGACGCGGGTGCCGTAGAGCACGCGCGAATAGATGTCGCGGCCGAGCGCGTCGGTGCCGAACCAGAAATCCGCCGACGGCAGCCGCGTGCGCTTGGCCGGCGCGATCGCGGTGGGATCGACGGTGAACAGAAACGGCGCAAACACGCCGATGATGACGAGCAGCAGCAGCAGCGCGCCGCCGATCGCCACCGTCGGATGGTTGCGGAGGAAGCCGATCGTGCCGCGCCGGATCTTCGGCGCGGCCATCAGGTCCGGCAGGCGGGGCGCGACGACGAGGCCCGGCGGCGGCGATGTTGTGGTCGTGGCGGTCAATAGCGGATCCTCGGGTCGACCAATGTGTAGGTGACGTCGATCAGGAGATTGACGAGCACGTAGACGAAGCTGAACAGCAGCACGATGCCCTGGATCACCGGATAGTCACGGCGCAGGATGGCGTCGATGGTGAGCCGGCCGAGGCCGGGAATGGCGAACACGCTCTCGGTGACGACGGCGCCGCCGATCAAGAGCGCAATGCCGATGCCGACGACGGTGACGATCGGCACCGCGGCGTTCTTCAGCGCGTGGATGAACAGGATACCGCCCTGCCCGAGCCCCTTGGCGCGCGCGGTGCGGATATAGTCCTGCTGCAGCACTTCGAGCATCGCGGCGCGGGTGATGCGCGCGATCAGCGCGATGTAGACGCAGCCGAGCGCCACCGCCGGCAGGATCAGGTTCTGCAGCCAGGGCCAGAACCCCTGCGCAAGCGGCGTGTAGCCCTGCACCGGCAGCAGGTCGAACTTCAACGCAAACACATAAGCGAGGATGTAGCCGACCACGAACACCGGCACCGAGAAGCCGAACACGGCGAACGCCATGATCACGCGATCGATCCAGGTGCCCGCCTTCCACGCCGCGATGACGCCGAGCGGTACCGCGATGAGGATGGTCAGGACCAGGGTGACCATCATCAGCGACAGGGTTGGCTCGATGCGCTGGGCGATCATCGCCGACACTGGAAGATTGGTGAAGATCGAGGTGCCCAGATCGAAATGCAGCAGGCGCCAGACCCAGCTGCCGAACTGGACCAGGAAGGGCTGGTCCAGTCCGAGATTGGCTCTGATGCGCTCGACGTCGGCCGGGCTCGCCTGGTCGCCGGCGATGACAACGGCCGGATCGCCCGGCGCGATGTACAGCAGGCTGAAGACGAACAGCGCGACAATCGCCATCACTGGCAAGGTCGACAGGACTCGTCGAAGCGCATAAGCGAGCATCAGATGTCTTTCACCTTGCGCATGATCTCCGCAACGAGCGCAATCGGCGCTCGTCGCGAGGACAACCGGTTCCCACTTTCCGGATCATGCGTTATGCGGTCTTCGATACGCCCCAGAACAGCGGGATCGGCCCCTTGGTCACGCCGGAAACGTTTTTGCGCCACGCGGTGTAGCCGAGGAAGAAGCCGGTGGGTGCGAACACAACGTCGTCGATCGCGGCCTTGTTGATGCGCGCGGCGACCGCCTTCTCCTCGTCCAGCGACTTGGCGTTGAACCAGTTGGTGATCTCCGTCTCGACCGGCTCGCTGGTCGGCCAGCCGAACCAGGCCTTGTCGCCATTGGCGCGCAGCGCGTTGTAGGCCGCCGGGTTGATGCAGTCCGCGCCGGCGTGCCAGGTGTGGAACATGTGCCAGCCGCCTTGCGCGGGCGGCGTCTTCTGGGCGCGGCGGGCGCCGACCGTGCCCCAATCGGTGGCGACGAAGTCGACATTCATGCCGAGCTTCTTGAGCAGATCGGCCGTGACATCGCCGAAGGCCTTGGTGATCGGCTGGTCCTGCGCCACCACGCAGGTGATCGGCTCACCCTTGTAGCCGGCTTCCTCGAGCAGCTTCTTCGCTGCCGCGAGATCGCGCTTGCCTTTCAGGATCTCGCCGCCGGCCTCGGTGTAGAGCGGCGTGCCCGGCGTGAAGAAGCCCGGCAGCGGCTTCCACAGCGAGTTGTCGTCGCCGACCAGGGCGCGCATGTAGTCTTCCTGGCTCATCGCCATCAGGATGGCCTGGCGCGCCTTCACATTGTTGAACGGCGCATGCAGATGATTGATGCGGAACGCGCCGACATTGCCCAGGGGATCGCCGATGTCGACGCCGATGTTCTTGTTGCCCTTCAGGACCGGCACCAGATCGGTGATCGGGTTCTCCCACCAATCGACCTCACCATTCTGCAGCGCGGCAGCAGCGGTCGCCGGATCCGGCATGATCACCCATTCGACGCGATCGACCAGCACCTGCTTGCCGCCGGCGAGCCATACCGGTTTCTCCTGGCGCGGCACGTAGTCGGTGAACTTCTCGAACACGGCCTTGGCGCCCGGCACCCATTCGCCCTTGACGAATTTGAACGGGCCAGAGCCGACATATTCGGTCATCTGTTTGAACGGATCGGTCTGCGCGATGCGCTCGGGCATGATGAAGGCGCAGGGCGCATTGCCCTTACCGAGTGCGAACAGCATCTTCGGATAAGGCTGCTTCAGGACCCATTTGAAGGTCTTGTCGTCGACCGCGGTGAGCTCGTTCTGCAGCGCCTTGAGCATCAGGCCCATCGGGTCGCGCGCCGACCAGCGTGTCAGGCTGGCCACGACGTCCTTGGCGAGCACCGGCGTGCCGTCATGGAATTTCAGCCCCGGGCGCAGCTTGAAGGTCCAGGTCAGGCCGTCGGAGGAGACTTCTTCCGATTCCACCATCTGGCGCTGCGGCACGAACTGGTCGTCGATGCCATACAGCGTGTCCCACACCATCGCCGCCGCGTTGCGCACGACATATTGCGTGCCCCAGATCGGATCGAAATTGGCGAGATTGGCCTGCGGCACAAAGCGCAGGGTGCGAGCGGCAGCGCCTTGCGCGATCGCCGGCGCCGCGAAGCCGCCGGTCAGAGCGAGGCCACCCGCGCCCGCCAATCCCTTCAATACCGTTCTGCGATCCATGTTCTCTCCTGATGCAACTGATGCAACGTGCCTGAGTTCAACTGCCGAAAATGTAAGCAAGGCCCATGCCATGCGCCCGGAGTGCATTCATTTGAACGCAAATGAGGCATGGGGTGCAAGGATGTCGTAGCCCGGGCGAGCGCAGTGACCCCGGGTTCTCAACTACAGCTCGTGTAAACCCGCATGTCGCTGCGCTCATGCGGGCTACGGCACTGTGCCGTGCAGCAACATCGCCCATCACGGCTTCCGCACCGGCGCGCCATCGGCCATCCGCGTCGTGCCCCTGCGCTCGACGATCATGCGATAGGCCTGCGGCTGGCGATGGACGTCGAAATTGAAGATCGTCTGCTTATAGGAGTTGCACAGATCGAGGTCGCAGCGCGCCAGCGCGATCTCGTCGCCCTTGGTGGCGCATGCGGCCACGATCTCGCCGGAGGGTGCGATGATGCAGCTGCCGGCGATGTGGTCGACGCCTTCCTCGATGCCGCCCTTGGCGACGCCGATCACCCAGGTGCCGTTCTGATAGGCACCGGACTGCATCACGAGGCGATTGTGGAACAGCGAGAGGTCGTCATGCTCCGGCGCCGGCGGATTGTGCACCGGCGTGTTGTAGCCGATCAGCACCATCTCGACGCCCTGCAGCCCCATCACGCGATAGGTCTCGGGCCAGCGGCGGTCGTTGCAGATCGCCATGCCGATCACGCCGCCGAACGCATCGGTAACGCCGAAGGCCTTGCCGGGCTCGAAATAGCGCTTCTCGAGATGCTGGAACTTGCGCCACGGCTCGTGCTCGGCATGCCCGGGCAGATGCACCTTGCGGTATTTCGCGACGATCTGGCCGGACTTGTCGACCAGAATCGCGGTGTTGTAGCGATGCACGACGCCGTCCTCGACCGCGAGCTCGGCATAGCCTAAGCAAAAGCCGATGCGCAGCTCGTTTGCGAGTGCGAACAGCGCCTGCGTCTCCGGCCCCGGCATCTCGCGCTCGAAATACGAGTCGATCTCGGCCTGATCGGCCATGTACCAGCGCGGGAAGAAGGTCGTGAGCGCGAGCTCGGGATAGACGATGAGGTCGCAGCCATTGGCGTGCGCCTGGCGCATCAACGCCGTCAGCCGCCTGACCACCGCGTGGCGCGGCTCGCTCCTGGCGATGGGGCCGAGCTGGCCGATGGCGACGTTGACAAAGCGCGGCATGATCCGTTCCTTATTCCGGAACTCAATTGTCGTGATGTGGGCGCGCAGCTCTTGCACTGATCATGCCATGGAGCGGCGCCCGCGCAAGCCGTCTCATTCGCGCAGGCCCGGCGCGTAGCCGAACGCCACCGCCGGCTCCGCCGCGGTCTCGACCCATACGCTCTTCACCTGCGTATATTCATACAGCGCCTCGACGCCGGAGGAGCGACCGTGACCGCTGTGATTGTAGCCACCGAAGGGTGAGGCGACGTTGATCGTCTTGTAGGAGTTGATCCAGAACGTGCCGGCCTTGACCTGTGCGGCCACGCGATGTGCGCGCGCGACATCCGTCGTCCACACCGCGCCAGCGAGGCCGAACTCGCTGTCATTGGCGATGGCGATCGCCTCCTCTTCGGTCTCGAAGCGGATCGCGGCGACGACGGGGCCGAACACTTCCTTGCGCGCGATGCCCATCGTATTGGTGACGTTCTTGAGCACGGTCGGCCTCACGTAGTAGCCGCCGGGCGTGCTCTCACCATTGCTGCCGGCCACGATCTCGGCGCCCTCGTCCGCGCCCTCGCGGATCAGCGACAGCACGTGATCATATTGCTTGGCGTTGTTGACGGGACCGATCTCGGTCTCGGCCGACAGCGGATCGCCGCATTTGATCTTGGCCGCGCCCTGCGCGACCAGATCGACGAAGCGGTCATAGACCGCGCTCTGCACCAGCAGCCGGGAGCCCGCAACGCAGCTCTGCCCGGCGCCGCCGAAGATCGCCGCCTGCGCGCCGATGGCGGCGCGTTCGAGATCGGCATCGGCGAACACGATATTGGCCGACTTGCCGCCGAGCTCGAGCACCGACGGCAACAGCCGCCGCGCCGCAGCCTCGCCGATCAGCCGCCCGGTCGGCACCGAGCCGACGAACACCACCTTCTTGACCGCCGGCTGCGCCAGTGCCGCCTGCCCCGTGCTGTGGCCGAAGCCGGCGAGCACGTTGACGACGCCCTTCGGCAGGCCCGCGCGCTCGGCGATCAGCGCCAGCGCCAGCGAGGTCAGCGGCGTCAGCTCCGAGGGCTTGAGGATGACCGCATTGCCCATGCTGATGGCAGGCGCGATCTGCCAGCCGGCGGTGAAGATCGGCGCATTCCACGGCGTGATCTGCAACACCACGCCCATGGGCTCGCGGCGTGTGTAGTTGAGATGGCTCGAGGGCACCGGGATGACCTCGCCGTGGAATTTGTCGGCCCATCCGGCATAATATTCGAACATCTCCGCGACCTTGGCGACCTCGCCTCTGGTGTCGCGGATCGGCTTGCCGGCGGACAAGGCTTCAAGCTGCGCCAATGGCTCGGCGGCGGCGAGGATCGCGCGGGCGATCGCCTGCATCATGCGGCCGCGACCGGCCGCCGTGAGGCGCGCCCATTCGGCCTGCCCCGCCACGGCCGCCGCCGCGGCCTTGGCCGCCACGTCGGCGCCGGCATCCGCATAGCTGAACAGCAATTGCCCGGTGGCGGGATCATTGACGGAGATCGTCGCGCCGCGGCCGATGACGATATCACCGCCGACATGCGAGCCGATGCTCGCGACGTCAGGCCAGAACGGCAGCGCGGCGTCGCGCAAGCGGGAATCGATGAAATGGGTCATGGCTGCTCTCATGGCTTCGCGATCGGACCGAGCTGTAGCTCGACGACGCGGTTGAAATCCTCGGGATCGGCGATGCGGGTTGCGCTCTCCGCCCAGATGCGCGCTGTATCGGCAGCCATGGGCAGAGCCAGGCCCAGCTCGCCGATGAACTGCGCCGCCAACCGGACGTCCTTGCGCATCAGCTGCATGGTGAAGCCGGAATCGAAGGCGCCGTTGAGGATCCAGTTGGGCACGTTGACGAGCGTGACGCCCGATCGCCCCGAACCGGCGTTGAGCCCTTCGAGCAGCCGCCCGGCATCGACGCCGGCGGCCTTGGCGATACGCAGCGCCTCGGCGGCGGTGAGCAGATGCGCCGCGCATAGCAGGTTGTTGACGATCTTGGCGACGTTGCCCGCACCGACCCCGCCGACATGCACGCGCTTGGCGCTCATGCGCTCCAGCACCGGCAGGACGCAAGCGAGATCGGCGTCGTCGGCGCCGATCACCATGGTCATGGTGCCCGTCGCGGCGCCCTTCGGTCCGCCGCTGACCGGCGCATCGACGAAGCCCATGCCGCACGCCTTGAGCAGGCTCGCCAGCCGGCGCGAGGTCTCGGGATGGGAGGTCGAGGTGTCGACGATGATGACACCGGCCCGCGCATGCGCAAGAATGCCGCCGGCGCCTTCCACCACGCGCTCGACGATCTCGGCGGTCGGCAGCGAGAGGATCACGATATCGGCCGCGGCGACCACCGCGTCGATCCCGTCGGCGATCGCGATGCCCTCGGCGGCCAGCATCTCCCGCGTGGCCGCGGCTGCGTCATAGCCGGTCACGGCGAAGCCCGCGCCCTTGAGGGTCAGCGCCATGCCCCGCCCCATATTGCCAAGTCCGATGATACCGACTGCGGTCACGACGCCTCCTGCCGAGATTGCCTGCGAAGCGTAGCCGCCTCGATTTGCGGCAGACATCAGCGGCGCGTCGCGCTAGTGTTGACTGCAGGTCAACACTCCCGATGCATCATGTCCGCCGTCCTGCTCGACCATCATCGTCTGCAATATCTCCATGAAGCGGTGCGGCTGGGCTCGGTGCGCGCCGCAGCGGAAGCGCTCGACATCAACGCCTCGGTGGTCAGCCGACAGATCGCGCTGTTGGAGAAGGAGCTGGGGCTCAGCCTGATCGAGCGCCTCAGTCGCGGCATTCGCGCCACCGAAGCCGGCGCGCTGCTGGTCGAGCGTTTCCGGAAATGGGAGGCCGACCAGGCCGACACGGTTGCGAAGCTGCGCGAGCTGCAGGGGCTCAAACGCGGCCATGTCGACATCGTGCTCGGCGAAGGCTTCGTCAGCGACCTGATGTCGGGCCCGCTCGGCCGCTTCTGGCTGCGCCATCCGGATCTGACCATGGCGTTCGATCTCGCCGGCACCAACGAGGTCGTCAACGCCGTGGCCGAGGACCGCTATCACATCGGCCTGGTGTTCAACCCGAGCGCCGATCCTCGCATCCGCGTGGCGACCGCAAGCCGGCAGCCGCTGTGCGCCATCCTGCCGCCCGGTCACGCGCTGGCCGGCCTCAACCGTCCCTTGCGCCTGCACGAGCTCGTCGATCACCCGCTCGGCCTGATGCATCCAAGCTATGGCACGCGGCAGATCCTGGCCATGGCAGAGGCGGCGGAACGGATCGCCCTCGCACCCAAGCTCACCACCAGCTCCATCAATGTGCTCCGCCATTTCGTCAAGAGCGGCCTCGGCCTGACGCTGCTGCCGGCGTTCTCGATCGCCGCCGATCTCGCCGACGGCTCGCTTGCAGCGATCCCGATCGACAACCGCCTGCTGTCGTCGAGCGAAGCCTGCGTCATCACCCGCCGCGGCCGCGAGCTGCCGCATGCCGCGGGTCAGCTGCTGCGCTTCCTGAGCGGACAGATGCGGGCCTTCCGGGCCGGCGAGCCGGCCGCCAAGATGAAGCCGCGCGCGACCCGCCGCTGACAGCGACTGCCGACCGCTTTTCTGTTGCGCGCTCGCCGAGGTTGCGTTTTGATGCCGCAATCCAAGGAAACTTCCCCATGCGCCATGTTTTCGCGATCGCCGTCAGCCTGTCGATGACAACCGCGGCCGTGGCGGAGAATTGCCAGCTGCTCGGCCATCAGATCATTTGCGACAATGGCGTATCCGGGCAACGGATCGGCAACAACACCTATTGGAGCGACGGCTCCTCGTCGCGGCAGATCGGGCCATTCACCTACAACAGCGACGGCTCCAGCTCGCAGCAGATCGGCAATCACACCTATTACAGCGACGGCGAGTCATCCCATACGATCGGCAACACGACCTATTTCAGCGACGGCCGGACATGCCGGCGGATCGGCAACAACATCTATTGCGATTAGTCGGCCGAATGGCGGGCGCGTCGCCGAATGCCCCCTCCGACGATGGGAGGGGATGGAGCGGGTGAAGGGAATCGAACCCTCGTATTCAGCTTGGAAGGCTGCTGCTCTACCATTGAGCTACACCCGCATCGGGGCGTTCCCTAACATGGTCCGCGCCGGGTCTCAACCTCTTCGGGACAGGTTGGTCAGCGGATTGAATCGGATCAATTGTCCCCAATGGACGCCCGAATCAGCGGTCACGCCGACCAGCAAACCGCAACGCAGCACGGAGGGGTGGGTCATCGGGTTCCGTAATCGTCCCCCCTACCCAGGCGGCCGGGAGCGCCCTATACTGGTTTTATCGTCAACAACGAAAGGAGGTGATCCAGTGTCTTTCACCAAGCGCTGTCACCTCGCTGGGATCGCCCGCTGAGCAGCGGCTCTCGATGAGCAGTATGCGATGAGCGCGTGATTCGTCAGCGTCGCAGCGCCATCGCGGCTCGGCAACGGGGCGATCTCAGCCCTGGACCAGCGAGTTCAAGATCGGAAGCGCGGCGGGTCCAACGGCCCGCCGCGTTTTTTATTGAGGAATTTTCTCGGCCGCCTTTGCCGGCGCCGGGCGCACCCAGCGCCGGGCGAGGAACCCGCCGAAGCCGAGCATCCAGAAATACTGCACATAATCGGGCGAGAACGCCGCGATCGCGATCCCGGGCACGAACACGATGACGGGGAAGACGGCGCCGACGATCTCGGCGGAGCGGGCGCCCGGAAGCGCAAGCCACCACAGCGCGGCGTTCAACGCCGCGATGATGGTCAGGTGAACGCCATAGAGCACGGCCACCGCGCTCGAGAGACGGTAGCTGCCATAGAGGCCGTTGGTCACCGGCAGCAGCACGATGGACAGCAGGAAGAACAAATTGAGGATCACGATGAATCGGCTGCCGAATGGCTGCCGCGCCAGCCTGCGGTGATGGCTGATCCAGAACACGCCAGCGATGATGAAGCTCAGGACCAGCCCGGCCAGCCGGCCCGAATAGGTGTGCGCCAGCTCCGTCCAGCCGGGCAGTTGGGCGAAATTCGGCTTCGGCAGGTCGTAGGCCAGCAGCGTCATCGCCACACCGAAAATGGTGTTGGACAGCGATTCCAGCCGGCGCATCTCGAACAGGTCGGATTGAGGATCGGTCATGTCAGGTCGGCAGGCGCACGCAGGAGGCAAGTCGGTTCCGGTCTATAGCATGTCCGGAGCCCGCTTGCCGACCGGCGGCACGCCGATGCCCAAGCAGCATCCCCCTTTAACGGGGCCGCTGGAGGAAGCCGCGGCTCAGCCGCCGGTTTCAGCCGGTTTCACTTGCACTCATAGACATGGCCGTCGAAGCCGCGATAGCTCCGCGTCGTCGGATTATAACTGCGGAACTGGACACAGGCCGGCATGCCGGCGGTGCGGAGCCTTGGCGTTTCCTCCGCTTGCGGGCGCGCCGCCACCGGCGTGGTGACGGCAGCCGGCTTGGCCATCACGATCAGCGGCTTCTTGTCAGACGCCGTCGTGCGCTTGCTGGCCTCCTTGCCCTTCTCCCCGGCCTTGGCCTCCTTGCCCCGATCCTCACTCGCCCCCTTCGGCGCGGCGGGCTGGCCGCCCTTGACCGACGGGTCCTTGGTCGCCGCGGCCGTCCTGCCGGATGCTGCCCTGCCCGGCGGCATCGTACCCGGCGTCAAATGACCCGCCCCCGGCTCGTCCGGCATCGCCTTGCTGGACGCTGCCTTGCTCGTGGCGCTCTTGCTCGCGCTCGCGGCCGCCTTGCCCGTTGCAAGCTTGGACCCCGCGACGGGATCGGCGGCGGCCTTCTGGGCCGGCCCGACCTTGTCGGAGGTCGCCGGGTGCTTCGATTCGGGGGGCGTCGCGGGGGCCTGCGCGGTCGCCTCGCCCGCAGCCTTGGTCTCGGCAGCGGCAGGCGTGTCATCCACGGCAGCCTGGCTCGGCGGGTTCGGTTTCGCATCCGTGGATGCCGTCTTGTCGTCTCCCGGCGGCTTGTCCTCGGCCACCGGCGCCGCGGCTGGCTTCTTGATCACCTTCTTGCAGTCGAGCGGAAACACCAGTTCGCCGGATGCGGTCATGCCGATCGGCTCGCAGCCACCGAATGGGCCACTGTCCTTGAGCGCATCCGTCGTCGCCGCGTCCTTGGCGACCTCACCCACGGGGGCTGCGGCTGCGCCTCCACCGGGTTCCGCGCCCTGCGCTTGGACGGCCGTCAAAGCAACCTGAAATAGAACAACGCCGCATAACAAGCCGGCATAACCGGCATTCCGCCCCAATGTACGCATGACACGCTCGCTCGACGCACAAACTGCAACGAGGCCACCACGCCATTGAGGCAAGTCTGTGAAGGCAAGCCGCAGAGGCCCGCGCCCCCGTCAATTCATCGGCATTGTGGCTTGCCGACATGATCCAGTTCGTGCGAGATTCTTCTCATAATATGGCGACAATCCGAGCTCATGAGGGCGCCTCGAATGCGAGGACCGGCCGTGTGGTCGGCGTGTGGCAGCGCCCGGACACCATCGTGAGTTCGACCGAGTATCGTCCCGACATCGACTGCCTGCGCGCGTTTGCCGTGTCGTCGGTGATCGCATTCCATTACGACATCTCGCCGTTCCGCAGCGGTTATGTCGGTGTGGACGTCTTCTTCGTGATCTCGGGCTTTCTGATCACCCGGATCATCCGCGCGGAGACCCGTGCCGGCACGTTTTCGATCGCGGCCTTCTATCGGCGTCGCGCCCGCCGCATCCTGCCGGCCGCCTTTGCGATGCTGTGCGCCACCTTGCTGGCGGCGTGCGTCGTCCTGTTGCCGCAGCAGACCTTGTCCGCGGCGCAGCAGGCGCTTTCCGTCCTGGCGTTCAGCTCGAACATCCTGTTCTGGTCCCAGCAGGGCTATTTCGACGCGGCCGCCATCACCAAGCCGCTGCTGCACACCTGGTCGCTCGGCGTCGAGGAGCAATATTACTTCATCTTCCCCGCGCTCGCGCCGGCCATCTTCGCACGACGGCGGTCTCTGATGCTGGCGAGCCTGGTTGCGATCTGTGTCGCCTCGTTCCTGCTCTGCGTGGTGCAGACCCGGATCCAGCCGGCAGCCGCCTTCTATCTGCTGCCGGCGCGCGCCTGGCAGCTCGCGCTTGGCGCGCTGCTCGCGGTCGAGATCGTGCCGCCACTCCGAAGCCAGCGACTTCGGATCGGCGCGGCGACCTTGGGATGGATCGCGCTCGG
The DNA here is from genome assembly GCF_013179005.1 of Bradyrhizobium denitrificans. Taxonomy (NCBI): domain Bacteria; kingdom Pseudomonadati; phylum Pseudomonadota; class Alphaproteobacteria; order Hyphomicrobiales; family Nitrobacteraceae; genus Bradyrhizobium; species Bradyrhizobium denitrificans. The sequence continues at coordinate 12,212 of NZ_JABFDP010000017.1, forward strand.
CGCCTCAGTCAATGTGTTCTCGCCGCGCACGCCCTACCCCGGCGTCGCCGCGCTGCTGCCCTGCCTCGGCACGGCCGCGGTGATCTGGGCCCAGCCGACACCGAACAGGCTCGTCCTCGCGGCCACACGCCCGATGATCGCCGTCGGCCTGTGGTCCTACTCGCTCTATCTCTGGCACTGGCCGGTCGTCTCCTTCGCAACCGCCATCTGGGGTCCGCCGAGCTCGGCGATGGACAAGCTCGGTCTGCTCGCCGCCTGCACCGCGCTGGCGCTGGCGAGCTTCTATCTGGTCGAGCAGCCGGCACGCCGCGCCGAATGGCCGGTCACGGCGCGGAGGCTCGCGGCGAGCGGCGCCGCGGCGCTGCTGATTGCGGTCATCACGATCTGGTCCGCCGGCTTTCCCGGCCGTTTCTCGCCGCAACAGCAGGCTTTGGCGGGTTTTATCAACTACGACCACAGCGGCGTCTATGAGGAAGGCACCTGCTTCCTGAGCCCGGGTCAGACGTTCGAAGCGTTGCAGCCGTCGTGCCTCGCGCGCGGTCCCGGCTCCAACATCCTGCTGTGGGGCGACAGCCATGCCGCGCACCTCGTTGACGGGCTGAAGCGGGCCATGTCGCAGGCGACGTTGCGCCGCGCCACGATGGCGCAGTGCGTTCCCTACCTGGAGCGCGGCCAGTCGGCGGCGTGCGGCGAATTCAATCGCCGCCTGCCTGAGCTGCTGCGCGAGCACGCGCCTGATATCGTGATCCTCTCCGGCAATTGGACGCGCAGCGTGATGGCGCCGGCCGCGCGCGCGGATCTCTTTGCCACGATCGCCGCGGCGACGGCCGCCGGCAGCCGCGTCGTGGTGATCGGGCCGAGCCCGCAATTCGACCGGCCCTTGCCTCATCTGCTGATCGCTTCATCGCGCTTCGGCGTCGACAGCGACGGCCATGTGCCGACGATGTTCTTCGCGGTCGACGACTTCCTTCGCGACCTGCTGAAGAGTGTGCCGCAGACGGACTACGTGTCGCTGCTCGATCTGCTCTGCCCCGACAAGCACTGCGTGCTGCAGACGGCGGACGGCGCTCCCCTCGCCTGGGACGACGGCCATTTCACCGCGCAGGGATCGGAGCTTGCGGCCACCCGCATCGTCGCGGCGTCGCCGGCGCTGAGCTCGGCCGGCACCATATCGTCCATCGGCGAACAAGGCGCTGCGCAATCGCGCTAGTCGTCTGCCAGGAACCGCGCAAAGATCGGGGCGGCGCGCTCGCCCATGCGCTGCGCTCCTGCCACGGTGAAGTGACCGGCATCCTGAAACAGCCACACGCCGTCCTGCACGACCGGACAGTCCCGGTCGCAATAAACCTCGGACGGCCTGAGCAGCGCCACCTTGGCCAATGGCCTGATCGCCTGCGACAGCACGGCATCGATGGTGCGATTGGCGGCGACGGCTTCGGCCTTCGGCACGGGATCGCACGGCTTGGCCGGCGCATGCCAGCGCGGTCCCGGCAGCATGCGCAGCTGATCGAAGCCGCAATTCACCGGCCTGACCTGGCCGCCGATGACCAGGAAATGCCGGCCCGGCCGGTCGAGCAGACGGATCGTCTCGACCAGATCGGCCGCGACCTCGGCGTTGCGGGCCTCGGCCGCTGGGCCGTCACCGAGATCCAGATAGTTCTGCCAAGCTTGGCCGATCACGACGTAATCGGCTTGCGATTGCCGGACCCGCGGCAGTTCGCTGTCGCGCAGCTCCGCGCAGACCCGTGCGCGCGCTCCTTCGGCGCTCAGACCCGACAGAACCGGACAGCCGCTCATCGTCGAGACATGTCCGATCATGCCGCGGGTCTTGAGGGTCGTATCGAGTGCGGCGACATATTGCTGCACATAGGAATCGCCCAGCAGCTCGACGCCGCGCGTGCCCGCGAGGTCGCCAAATACGCAGATGCGATCGACCGCGCGGCCGCATTTGTTGAGACCGAAGCCCTGCAATTGGAACAGCGCAAGCTGATCTGCCGGCAGCCGCGAGACGACCCCATGGGCGCGGAACGTCAGATGGGTGACCGCGGTGACGGCGAGCAGAACGGAGGCGAAGCCGGCCACCTGCGTCCAGCGCGGCCAGCGCAGCCGGCGCATCGGCTGCTCGACCGCGACGAACATGAGCGCCGCCAGTGCCGCCATCAGCGCAAGCTGTGCGACAAGTCCCGCGAATGTCTGCGCGGCGTCGCCGAAGATGAAGCCGGCGAAAAAGATCACCGGCCAATGCACGAGATAGAGCGAGTAGGACGCCGCGCCGATGGCACGGACCGGACCAGCCATCATCAGCGATGTCGGCGCGTTGGCTGCGATGATGATCATGGCCGCGAGGCACGGCAGGATCGCGGCCACGCCTGCATAGGCCTGATAGCGTCCGATCACCGCGAGGCTGCCGAGCAGGACGACATCGCCGCAGGCCGCCGCGACGGCGCGGGCCCGCGGCGCCGATGCGAGACGCGCCTCCAGCGGAATGGCGAGCGCCCCGAGCGCGAACTCGAACACCCGGAATGGCGTCAGGAAGAACACGGCGTCGGAATCATAAGGCAAGTACAGGATCGCCAGGACGAAGGACGCCAATCCGACGGCCGCGATGGCGCGAAACACCGCCCGGCCATGGCCGATCCACATCAGGAGCAGCGGCGCCAACGCATAGAACTGCACTTCCAGCGACAGCGACCACAGATGCAACAGCGGCAGCTGGTCCGCATTCGGCGCGAAATAGGCGCTCGCCTCGCGCCAATATTGCACGTTGGCGATCGACAGCAGCCCGTGCGTCGCCTCCTTCGCCAGCTGGCGCAGGGCTTCGGGCGACAGGAACAGCCAGCCGACCGCAAAGCTCGCGGCAATCGTCGTGATCAGCGCCGGCAGGATGCGCCGCGCGCGCCGCAGATAGAACTCCGACAGCGCGAACCGTCCGGCCCTGAGATCGCGCAGGATCTGGCCGGTGATGAGATAGCCGGAGATGACGAAGAAGATGTCGACGCCGGCGAAGCCCGCCTCGAAGCCCGCAATTCTCAGGTGGAAGAGAATGACGATGATGACGGCGATGGCCCGGAGGCCATCGATGTCAGCACGATGATTGCGTTGCAATGTGGTCCACCCCGTGCATCCTTCGAGGCGGACGAGATGCGCAGACACGAATGGCAACAGCGGGAAACAGTCGTGACGCGATCGGACCAATGTGGTGTCGGACAACAGGCGGGCCTGAGGCAGAGCCGCCGCGTATAAGAGCGGCCTTGGACACCAGAAAGGCTGTGGCGATCGGCGGCCGCAGCTCCGCGCGACGGCCGGCGATCGTCAGCTAGGGTTGCGACACGCCGGACAAGACATGGGAGATCTGGGCGACCGCCCGTTGGCCCATCAGTTGCGCGCCCGCCACGGTGAAGTGGCCGGCATCGAGGAACAGCCACACGCCATCGTCACGGACGATGGGACAGCTCTCGCCGCAATAGATCTCGGCCGGCCGCAGCAGCTCGGCATTGCTGCGTTGCTCGAGCGCCGCCGCCAGCACAGCATCGATCTCGCGGCTGTCGGCACGCGCGCTGGCTGCTGCCAACGGCCGACAGGGCGCCGGCGGCGCGTGCCACAACGGGCCGGGTTGCATGCGCACCGAGTCGAAGCTGCAGTCCGTTGGCCGCACCTGGCCGCCGATGATCAGGAAGCGCCGCCCCGGCCGATCGAGCAGGCGCAGCAGGGCCTGTAGCCCGTCGCGAATCTCTGCCGCCTGTCGCGCCTTGTCGGCGTCGGTGCCGTCCAGATACAGGTGCCAAGCCTGCCCGACCACGACGACATCGGCGGACGACGCTCTGACGCGTGACAGCTCGCGGTCGCGCAGGGCCACGCATTCGGCGACACGGGGCGGACGCGGAGCAACGCCGGGAAGCATCGGGCAGCCGCCGACGGTCGAGGTCGTGCCGCGGATGGCGCGCCGCTTGAGTGCGTCATCCAGCGCGGCCACGTAGTGGTGAACGTAGGAATCGCCCAGAAGCTCCAGCCGGCCTGCCCCTGCGGGATCGCCGAACTGGCAGAAATCGCTCGTCCGCGTACACGGGCTCATGCCGAAGCGTTGCAGCTCGAGCCGGGCGCGCTGCTCCGCGGGCAAGCGCCAGGTCACGCCATCGGCCTTGAACGTCGCATGGGTGGCCGCGGCGCACATCACGATCACTGCCGCGAAGGCGCAGGCCTGCTTCCACTGTACGCCCCGCATCTGCCGAACCGGCTGTTCGACGAGAAAAAACATCGCGGCCGTGAGCGCCGCCATGACCAGCAATTGCGTCACCACGCCGAGAGCGCTGCCTGTCGGCTCGCCGAAGATGAAGTGGGCGAAATAGATCACCGGCCAATGCACGAGATAGAGCGAGTAGGACGAGCGCCCGACGGCCAGAACGGCGCGATTGGCGAACAGCCCTGTCGGCCGGTTGGCGGCGATGATGACCGCGGTCGCGAGGCTCGGGGGCAAGGCGCCGAGCCCGGCCTCGCGCTGGAACCGCTCGATGACCAGGAGGCTTCCGCAGAGCACGGCATAGCCGAGCCAGGCGGCGACGGTGCGCGCCGTCGGCCTGGTCGCGATCCGCCGCTCCAACACGATCGCCAGCGCGCCGAGCACGAATTCGAACGCGCGGAACGGCGTGAGGAAGAACACGGCCTCGGGATCTCTCGGCAGCCACAGGATCGCCGCCGCGAGCGACACCGCTCCTGCCAGCGCGATGCCCGCAAACACGTGCCGGGTCCGGTTCAACAGCACCAGCATCAGGGGACTGACGAGATAGAACTGCTCCTCGGCCGACAGCGACCACAGATGCAGCAGGCCGAGCTGGTCCGAGCTCGGGGCGAAATATTGGTTGGCCTCGCGCCAATATTGGATGTTGGCGATCGACAACAGGCCGTGCGTCGCCTCCTTGGCCAGCTGACGCAACGCGTCGGGCGGAAGCCACAGCCAGCCGATCGCGACGCTGAGCATGATGGTGGCGATGAGGGCCGGCAAAATGCGGCACGCGCGGCGGGTGTAGAATGCGGCAAATGAGAAGCTGCCGCGGTCGAGGTCACGCAGGATGTGTCCGGTGATCAGATATCCGGAGATGACGAAAAAAATGTCGACCCCGGCGAATCCGCCGCCGAAGCCGCTCACTTTGAGGTGAAACAACACGACGACGGCGACGGCGATGGCGCGCAGACCGTCAATATCGGCGCGATACGCGCCAGAGCTGTTTACGGCCATATCAAGATCGATCGAACAACCGACGCCGCAGCGCTGGCTGAGCCTTCAGCCGGGAGGGCATCACGAGATCGACCCGATCGGCCCGCATCATTGGTGTCGCGAGGCAGGACATTGGCCGGGCGGTGCTGACAAGATGGCGGGAACGGCTATGTTTGGCCCAACGTCCAGACGTCATGGGGCCGGCCGCAGCCGAAGGATGGTCGAACCAGGACGTGAAGCCACGAAGCCATGACGGCGGATTTCAAGACCGCGGATGTCATGCGGGCGGGTTTGCCGTCGGTCCATGTCGCAATTCTCAGCATCCTGATGCACGGTCCTGAGAAGCTGACTTCGTTGAGCTTCTCCCGGAGTAGCGGCCATCTACCACGGATTCCGTGGATTGAGGAGGCCGGAAAGTCCGTCCCCCGGCCGATGCGCAGGTGCCGCTTGCGCCGGACCGCGCAGGCATGCAGTCGACTAGGCGGTGCGCGCAGCGTCCTCCAGGATCACCTTTGCACAATCGCGCGCAGTGCGCACGGCTCCGTCATCCTGATAGATCAGGATCTGAGCGAGCGCGCCGTCATACAGCAGATTGAGCCGCGCAGAGACCTTGTCGCGGTGCGACCAGGTAACCGGAAGAAGACCCGAGAAGATCGCCCGCACCGCGTCCTTGTGCTCGCGCGCGATCTTCCGCACCGTCTCCGAGCCACCGCTCTCCGCGGTGGCGATCATGAATGCGCAGCCGCGGAACGTGTCGGCTCGCGCCTTGACCGCGAGCAGGTCGAAGATCGTGAGGACCTTGTCGATCCCCTTGGCACGCGAGCGACGCAACCCGTCCTGGAGCGCCGCGACGACGGCGGCATGGCGGCGGGTCAGGCAGGCCGCGATCAGATCGTCCTTGCTCTCGAAATGGCGGTACATCGTCGCCTTGGCCACATCCGCTTCGCGGATAATGCGATCGATGCCGACGGCGTTGATGCCCTCGCGATAGAACAGGCCGCCAGCGACGTCGATGATGTGCTCGGCGATCGGAGGCAAAATGTCTGGGGGCATGAGCGAATCCAATCGTAACGAAGCTAGCCTCTCAGGACGGGTTCGGGCGCGGACGCCAGCAAGGTCCGCGTATACGCCATCCGCGGCGTGTCGAGAACAGCACTTGCCGGCCCGGATTCCACGATCTTTCCCTGATGCATGACGGCAATCCGGTCGGCAAGATAGGACACAACCGAGATGTCGTGAGTGATGAACAGAATGGCGAGGCCGCGGCGCAGCAGCAGATCGGCGAGGAGATTGAGGATCTGCGCCTGCACCGACAAATCGAGCGCGGAGACCGCCTCATCGCAGATCAGGACCTCGGGATTGCCCGCGAGTGCGCGGGCGATCCCGACGCGCTGGCGCTGGCCGCCGGAGAGTTCATGCGGACGCCGCCCCAGCAATGCGCCGGACAGACCGACCGCGTCGAGCAGTTCCTCCGCCGCGCCCTTGCCCGCGTCGCCGCCGAGCAACCGGATCGGTTCGTTGAGGATCCGTGCCACCGAGAACCGCGGATTGAAGGCGGCACCGCTATCCTGAAACACCATGCCGAGTTTGCGACGCTGAACCCTGCTGCGTGCGGTAACGGCAAGCGGCACCCGTTCGCCGTCCAGCCGCAGCGTCCCGCTGTGCGGCGGGGTCAACCCGAGGATGGCGCGGGCCAGTGTCGACTTGCCGGATCCGGATTCGCCGATCACGGCTAGAACCTCGCCCCGATGCACCGCGAGCGACACGCCGCGGACGGCCTCGACGCGCCGCCCGGCCGTGGCGAAGGTGACCGACAGATCGTCCGCCTGCAGCAGCGGCTCGCTGCGCGCCAGCGCCAGGGTCATGGCAGGGCAACCTCCCGCCTCGGTGCAAACGGATGGTGGCAGGAAACACCGGCATCGCCGAGGCGCTGCGTTTCCGGCGCTTGCCGGCGGCACAAGGCGGTCATGGCGGCGCAACGGTCCGCGAAGGCGCAGCCGCTGATCACCTCTCCGGGAAGCGGCACGCGGCCGGTGATCTCCGCAAGACGCTGCCGCGGGCCACGCAGCGGACGGCGGCGTGGCCGGGCCGCCAGCAGCGCGCGGGTGTAGGGATGCGCGGCGTCGGCAAGCGTCGCGGCCGACCGGGTTTCCACGGCGCGGCCGGCATACATCACCGCGATCCGGTCGGCCCAGCGCGAGACGAGGCCGAGATCATGGGTGATCAGGACCAGTGCCATGCCGCTGTCGCGGCGCAATTCGTCGAGCAGCGCCAGAATCTCGGCCTGGACGGTGGCGTCGAGTGCCGTGGTCGGCTCGTCCGCGATCAGCATATCAGGCCGGTTGGCGATCGCGATCGCGATCAGGATCCGCTGTCGCATCCCGCCCGACAGCTGATGCGGAAAGGCCTGCAACAATTGCGCGCCCTCGCGAAGCCGCACCCGTGCGAGCAGGCTCTCCGCATCGCTGCGCGCCTGCGCGCGCGAGACGCTGCGATGCGCACGGATCGCCTCGACGATCTGTTCGCCAATGGTCAGCACCGGATTGAGCGCCGCCATGGGATCCTGAAACACCATGCCGACGCGCTGCCCGCGCAGACGGCGAAGCCGCCGCTCCGGCAGCCCTTCGATGCTGACGCCGCCGAGCACGATCCTGCCGGACCTGATCCGCGCACCGTCAGGCAGCAGGCCTGCGAGCGCGAGCGCCGTCAACGATTTGCCGCAACCGGACTCGCCGACCAGCGCCAGCGTCTCGCCGCGGGCGACGTCGAGATCGAGACCACGCACAGCGTCGACCTCACCGCGGGCGCTGCGCACGCCGACGTTCAGATCGCGCACGCTGAGAACCGGAGCCGCGTTCACGCGCCGTCTCCGCGGCGCAGCAACGCGGTCAAGCCGTCGCCGATCAGGCTGAGCGCCATGACGGTCACGACGATGGCGAGCCCCGGAATCAGTGTCATATAGGGTGCCGTCAGCAGCGCGTCGCGCGACGCGCCGATCATCCCTCCCCAACTGATGTGATTGCTGTCGCTGAGACCGAAGAACGCAAGTCCGGCCTCGGTCAGCACGGCGAGCGCCGTGAGGATGGAGGCCGCCACGATGATCGGCGGCAGCACGTTGGGCAAAATATGCGTGAGCATCACGCGCACCGGGCCGCCGCCCATCGCCACGCAGATGCGGACATAGTCGAGTTCGCGAAGCGCCAGCGTCTCCGCCCGCACCAGCCGCGCCACCATCGACCAGCTCGTCAGGCCGATCGCCAGAACGATGAATTCGATCCGCGCCCCGAGGATCGCGACCAGGATGATCGCGAGCAGAAAATGCGGGATCACCTGGAAGAGCTCCGTCACGCGCATCAGGACATGATCCACCCAGCCGCCGAGATAGCCGGACAGCAGCCCGACGGTCGTCCCGACCGTCACCGCCAGCGCCGTGGCGGAAAAGCCGACGATCAGCGAGATCCGCGCCCCGTGCACCAGCCCCGCCGCAATGTCGCGCCCGAGAATGTCGGTGCCCAGCGGAAACTGCGGATCGTCGCCCGGCGCAAGGAACGGCGCACCAGCAAGATCGAACGGATCGCCGGGATAGAGCCAATTGGCCAGGACGGCGATCACGACCTCGGCGGTGAGAATGACGAGGCCTGAACGCAGCGCGAATGGCAGCCGCCGCAGCGTATCGAGGCGCAGCAGCGTCCGTGGCGCAGCGATGTCGGAGATCAGCGTCATCGCAGGCGCACACGAGGATCGAGCGTGGCGTACAACAGATCGACGATCAGGTTCGTGATCACGACCAGCGCGCCGGTGCATAGAACGAGACCGGACAGCAGGTTATAGTCGCGCTGCTGCACAGCCTCGAATGCCAGACGTCCCAGACCGGGCCAGGCGAACACGGTTTCCACCACGATCGCGCCGCTGAGCAGCGAGCCCGCCTGCAGTCCAATGATCGTCACCAACGGCAACAGCGCATTGCGCACGCCGTGCCGCCACGCGATGCGGGCGGGCGCGAGGCCTTTTGCGCGCGCGGTCCGGATGTAGTCCTGGGCATAGATCTCGATCATCGCGCTGCGGGTGAACCGGCTGTAGATCGCCGCATACAGCATCCCGAGCGTGACCACGGGGAGCACCAGGTGGCGCGCCACGCTCCCCGCATGGGCCCATCCCTCCGCGGCTCCGTTCGCGTCGGCATAGCCGCCGGTCGGCAGCCACAACAGCACGACGCCGAACAGGATCATCAGGCCGATGCCGAGCAGGAAGCCAGGCGTCGCATAGAGCAGCAAGGCGATCGCTCCGATCAGCCTGTCGGCAAGCCGGCCCCGTGTCAGCGCCGCGGTCACGCCGCCGGCGACGCCGAGCAGAACGGCGACCAACAATGCGAGCCCGGTCAGCAGCAGCGTCGGCACCACCCGCGCGGCGATCAACTCGGCAACCGGCATGTTGTTGCGGAACGAGAACCCCAATTCGCCCGTCAGCACATTGCGCGCGTACAGCAGGAGCTGGATCGCGATCGGCTGGTCGAGCCCGAAGCGCTGGCGCAGGGTCGCGATATAGGCAGCGTCGCCGCCGCCGCTGTCTCCCGCCAGCACCTGAGCCGCATCGCCCGGCGCGAGCTTGAGCAACAGGAACGCCGTGACCAGGATCAGCAGCAATGTCGGCACCATCTGCAGCAGACGCAGGCCGACATAGCGGCCAGTCGAATGCGGCCGTGCCGACGGTCCCGTCGCTGCCGGTGCTGCGGATGTCATGGCGCCAGCCACGTGTTCTTGAGCGAATCATAGATGCCGATGACCCCGGTATCGAGGTCCCGGACCCGGGCCGACACGATGGTGTACTGCCGGTTTTCCGCCAGCGTGAACCGCGGAACGTCAAGCTGGGCCTGCGCCTGCACCTGCTTGTAGAGCGCGACGCGCTGGTCTTCCGTCGCGGCGATGTGCGCGGCCTCGATCAGCCGATCCATGGCCGGGCTGGCATAACCCGATCCGTTCGACCACGGCACGTCCTTCAGGATGGCCTTCGACCAGAACACGCGATCGAGCCCAATCTGCGGATCCGCGAAACCAGAATGGTGCGTGACGATGAAATCGAAATCGTTGAGCGAATAGACCCTGCGGAAGAACTGCGGCAGATCCTGGCTCCGCAGCGTCGCTTCGATGCCGACCGCCTTCAGCGACTGCTTCAGGAATTCGCCGAAGCGCTGGAAGCTTTCGCCGAACGGCAGCCAGTCGAGCGTGATCTCCAGGCGCTTGCCGTCGGCCTTGCGCGGATACCCGGCTTCGTCCAGCAGCGCCTCGGCCTTGGCGCGGTCGAACGGATAGCTCGCAAGGCCGCTCTCGACGAAGAACTTGGTCTGCGACGACAGCACGGGCGACGTACCCGGCTTGCCGATGCCACGCATCGTCACGCGCGAGAAGGCCTGCAGATCGATCGCGTGTACCACAGCCCGGCGGACCCGGACGTCGTCGAACGGCGGACGGCGCACGTTGAACTCGCCGACGATCGACGAACCCAGCCACTCATAGCCGCGAAACTCGACGCGCAGGGCCGGGTTCTTCTCGGCCCGCGCCAGATCGTTGATCGAGATCGGCGAATGGACCCCGAGATGCACCGCCCCGGATTCGAACGCGGCGTAGCGCGCGGTCGCGTCCGGAATCATGCGATAGATGACACGATCGAGATACGGCTTGCCGGTGTCCCAATAATCGGGGTTGCGCTCCAGCACGATGCGTTCGCCGCGCACCCATTCGACGAACCGGAACGGGCCGGTGCCGACCGGTTTGACGTTGTACGGATTGGTGAGGATGTCGGTGCCTTCGTAGAGATGTTTCGGCAGCACCGTGGACTCGGTGCTGTTGAGCGCACTGAGGATCACGCCGGACGGATTGCGGAGCTTGAACACCACGGTCAGCGGGTCGGGCGTTTCGACCGCTTCGACCGCGGCAAAGGTCGCGCGTGCACGCGGATGGACCTTCATCCACACCTGCTCGAAACTGAACTTCACATCGGCAGACGTGAACGGAGCGCCGTCGTGCCAACGCACGTTCGGCCGCAAGGTGAAGCGGATTTCCTTGCCGTCCGCGCTGGTCACCCAGGCGGTCGCAAGTTCGGGTTCGAGTGCGAAGTTCTCGCCGTAGCGGAGCAGCCCGTCGAAGATCTTAGAGGACACTGCGAGGACCGCTCCCGCCTGGCCCACGCCGGTGGTCAGGACATTCGGCTCGCCGGGATTCGACACCGCGACAAGGGTGCCTCCCGTGACAGGAGTCTCCGCGCGCGCCAAGCCGGGCGCGAGCGCGATGCCGATCAGCATCGCACACACGGTTCGCCGATCCGTCCACGCGGGAAAGGCAGTCAAGGCCATGATGGGTCTCTCTGGAGATGAAGCGGAATATCAGGCCGCCAAGGCGGCGCGTCCGGCATTGGTGAGGATGGAATCGGATTGCGGCGCATGCACACGCCCGCACAGCGCGTCGCGGTAGTGCCGTTCCAGCGGATTGGCGCGGTCAAGGCCGTGATTGCCGGTGATGCTGAGCGCGAGCTCGAGCGCGCGCACGACATTGTTGGTGACCACATGCTTGACCAGCTGCGCGCGAAGCTGATCGGGCTCCGATGCGCCCTCCGCGCGCAGGATCGCGTCGTCGATCAGCGAGCGATTGATCAGCAGCAGCGACTCGATCTCTCCGACGACGCCCTGCAGGCGCGGCACGGTGGCGAGCGGCTGGCCGAGATTGCTGGGAACGCGGGAATGCAGGAAATGCAGCAGCCAGTCCCGCCCCGCCCTCGCGATGCCGTCGTACAAGGCCGCCGTCAGGAGGCAGAACCATTCGTCGACCAGCGCGCGACCGGCGACCTGTTCCGGCGAACCGGCCGGCAGCAGCGCCTGATCGGCGCCCGCGGGCAGGACGACATTGTCGAACCGCAATTCGTGGCTGGCGGTGGCGCGCAGGCCGGCGTGATTCCAGCTCGGCACCACGCTGATGCCTGGCGAAGCTGCGGGCACGATGACGGTGCCGACGCGCGGCGTATCCTCGTCGGTGCGCACCAATGTCAGCCACCATCCGACGATCGGACTGCCGGTCGCATAGGATTTGCGGCCATTGATCCGCCACGTCCCATCGGCGGATCGCGACGCAACGGTCCCGGGCAGTCCGCCGCGGACCACCGAGCCGAGGTCCGGCTCGGCCTGAAGCGCGTTCACCGTGCCGGTGCCTGCGACGGCCGCGCGCGCGATCGCGTCGTAGCCGGGCGGCTGACGCCGCCCGAGCAGATAATGCATCATGCAGTTCATCTGCAGCACGAGCCCTGTGGAAGCCTCGCCGGCCCCGACCGCGGCGACCAAGCGCGCGGCCTCGGAAATTCCGCCGCCGAGCCCGCCGAAGCTCTTGGGCACGGTCAGTGCCAGCAGCCCGGCTTCGGCCAGCTTCTTGAAATTGGCGAACGGAAAACTTCCATCCGCGTCGTGCTGGGCGGCGGTCGCGGCAAACTCCTGACGCAGTTCGGACAGCAACTGATCGGTCAGGATCGGGTCGGACGACGTGCCGGATAAAGACAGCATGGGTGTATTCTTTCGGAGCTGAGCTGAAGACGTCAAATCGTCAGGCTGCGGGGACCTGAGCTACGCGATCGCCGAGCGACGGGTAGTCGATGTAGCCTTCGGGCCCGTTGGTGTAGTAGGTCGCGGTGTCCGGCTCGGTGAGCGGCGCGTTCAGCCGGAAGCGCTCCGGAAGGTCGGGATTGGAGATGTAGAGGCGGCCGAACGAAATCGCGTCCGCGGCGCCACTGCGCACGGCCTGCTCCGCGCTGTCACGCGTATAGCCGCTGTTCAGGATCAGCGCCCCCCGGAACAGTGGCCGCAGGATGGGCGCCAGGAACGGCTCGCCGCTGCGCGGCCCTGCCCCGCCGCCGCCTGCCGACGGTTTCTTCACCAGTCGCTGATACAACGGAATATCACCGGAATTGTCGTAGCTGGTACCTTCCAGCAGATGGATGAAGGCGATGCCGCGCCGGTCCAGCTCCGACACGACATAGGAGAACGTGCCGACCGGATCGGAGTCGTCGATATGATCCGCGCGGAAATGCGGTGACAGACGGACGCCGACACGATCGGCGCCCAGCTCGGCGATCGCCGCATCCACCACTTCGAACAGGAAGCGGGCGCGGTTCTCTTTCGAACCGCCGTAGCTGTCGGTGCGCTTGTTGGTGGAGTCGCGCAAGAACTGATCGATCAGGAAGCCATTGCCCGCGAGGATCTCCACGCCATCGAAGCCCGCCTCACCGGCTCGCCGCACCGCCTGTCGATGATCCTCGACGATCGGTGCGATCTCATGCAGTGCGAGCGCGCGCGGCACAGGAAATTCTTCGAGCCCATCCTCCTTCATGATCCCGCCGTAAGCGGCAATGGCCGATGGCGCCACGGGCACCTGCCCATTCGGCATTCCGGACAGCAGTGATTTCCGCCCGACGTGATAGATCTGCTGGAAGATGACCCCTCCCGCCGCATGGACGGCGTCGACGACCTGCTTCCAGGCCAGCGTCTGATGGGCGTCGTGGTTCGCGGTGGCGCGCGCACGGGTGGCGCTCGTCGGCGAGACGTGACAGGCCTCGGTGACGATCAGCCCGGCGGTCGCCCGCTGACTGTAATACGTGCCGACAATGTCTTTCGGCGCGCGACGCTCGTCTCCCCGCGCTCGGGCGAGCGGCGCCATCACAATGCGGTTTTTCAGCAGATGCCGGCCGATCCGGACGGGTTCAAGCAGCTTCACGAGGCCCTCCAAAAGTAGACAGACCATTCTTTCTCTTTCGGACGGCTTCTGGAAGTGGAGGAGGATTTTTATTTGCGAGACGCCTGCAGAAGATATGACCTCCGAGACCCGGCCCGAGCGACGAGTTCTCTCTCCATGCAGGCCGCACGATGAGCAGAGCACCCAAATGGCCCGCCCTGCGATTCCCCGGAGATCTCTCCAACAAGTTCTGATCGACGAGGTCACCGGCCGAACGCCCGACGGGAACAGACGGCCGGCCGGACTTCGCCGCCGCGCTCTTCAGAGAGCCCGCCAGTCCTGACGACGATACAGCTTCAGGGCCCCGCCCTCCGACCCGGCGGCCGTGCCGACGCGGGTCGCATGCCTGACCTGGCCCTCCCTGAGACGACTCCGCGAGGCCGTCTTGCTGGCATGTTGCGCGGCGCCGGGACGCGCTCCCCGCCCTTTTCAGTTCATGACGTCTTCAATTCATATCGAGAGCGCCGACGTCCCCGCCTGACGCTCCACGCCACCCTCGCATTCGCGGGCGGCGCGGAGCAACGCGTGTCGGCCGGCGCGAGGCCGCGGACGCTATGCCGCCAGCCGAAGAATCTCGACGACGTCGTCCGGCCCCTTGATCGGCCGCGGGTTGGCGGGCGTGAAGACCGAGAGCATCGCGTTGTTTCCGATCAGGCCGAAGCGATCCTCCGTGACGCCGACATCGGCCAGCCGCGTCGGCAATCCGAGGCGGGCGATGAAGCGTGCGAACAGTTCGCTGGCGTCGGCCTCCGGTTCGTGCCACGCCTCGGCCAGCAGCTTCTGCGCGGCGCCGGTCGCCGGTTTGTTGTACTTCAGCACGCTCGGCATCATCACTGCCGTGCACAGATAATGCGGCACGTCGCAGGTCCCGCCGAGGACGTGCCCGATCGCGTGGCTGGCGCCCATCGGCACGCGGCATTGCAGCCCGAAGGCCGACAGCCAGGATCCGAGCTGGCACATCTGGCGGGCTTCGAGACTGTCCGCGTTGTCGGCATAGGCCAGCAGACCATCATAGAGATAGCGGAGACCGCGCAGGCAGACGCTCTCGACCAGCGGATTGCCGCGGGGCGAGCAAACCGCCTCGATGCCGTGATCCATCGCTCGCGTGCCCGAGCCGAGCCACAGGGTTCTCGGCGTGTGCACGGTGATGGCCGGATCCAGAATGATCGAGATCGGCATCATCAGCGGATGCACGAAGATCTGCTTGAGCTTGCGACGTGTATCGGTCACCAGCGTGCCGGCATTGTACTCTCCGCCGGACAGAGTGCTCGGGATGGCGATCATCCTCACCTTGGGATTGCGGAATGGCCCCGGACGCGGTCCTTGGGGCGTCGAGACCAGTTCGAAACCATCGAGCCCGGACGCATCCGTGATGCTGTGCTCGAGGCACATCAGCACGATCTTGGCGGCGTCGACCACCGAGCCGCCGCCGATCGCGACGACGAGATCGGCCTTCGCCTGCGCGGCATGGCCGGCGGCCTCGACCACCGAATCCCGCGTGGTGTGCTGCGGCACCTGATCGAACGTGCCCGCATAGCGTTCGCCCAGCGCCGACCTGATCTTGTCGATCTCGTCCGTCGTCGTGTTCAGCGTCCGGCTTGCGATCAGGAAGACGCGCTGCGCGCCCTTCCGCTCGGCCTCCTCGCGCAACGCGAGGCCCGCCGGCTTGCCGAAAATGACCTGCTCCATCGGAGGATATTGATGCAGTCCCACCTTGGTCATGGACGTTTCCTTGTTTGTTATCGTTTGTAGGAGCGAGCGTGCCCCGTCGCTTCCGACGGACCTTCGCCGATCTCCAAGCGGCAGCCCCAGCAGAGCCTTGCCGATTTCGGCGCACCACCGACCAACCGCCTCCTGATCGCCGCCAGGCATTTAAAGTTCTTTTTTCGAACTCGTCAAGCAAGCATCATTCGAACGGACCAACCGGCGGAGGTGACGCTATGGCGCCGGATCTATCCGGCAGCAGCGATGCGGGCTCGCATTGATGATCGTCGGAGAGATGATTATTGGCGGGAAAATCATGTTACCCTGCTTGTGGAAGCCGGCGGATCATTTGCGGAGCCACAATCCACGCCTGAAAGCCAAGATATTCCGCCCACGCGGTGCGCGGCGGGATCACGTTCGTTCTAAAACTGGACTATCTACGATCGTTGCGCATCTTGCGCCCACGCGTCAGCGCAACGCGGCAAACCACTCCCACCGCCCGACCGGGAGCGAGATGGACGTTGTTGCGGCCAACCTCGGTGATCAGTTCGCGGATATGAGGATCACGGCGATTTGGGACGACGGCGCGGCTCGCCGGCAGATTTCGGCAGGTCGATCAGACATTGCTGCGTCTCGGTCGCAAGCAGTTCGCGCCGGAGATCGCTCGACGCCGGCATGGCGCGGGCCAGCATCAGCGCCCCGACCATGCGGCAGATCAGGTCCACCGCCTCCTCACGCGCCATGGGCGTCGCTGACGACGCGTTCTGCATCCAGTCGATCATGCGTTCGATGCCTTCGGCAAAGACCTCCTTGATGGCGTCCGGCTGCCGCGCGATATCGCCAGCCAGCGAGGCGGCCGGACATGTCGCTCCGGGCGCGTCGCGGGCCGCGTCCGACATATAGGATTTCACAAAGGCCTCGCGCCCCGGCATGGTTTCGCGGACCCGCTCCATCTCGTGGAACGCATGCGCGAGCGCCTCGCCGGCCAGCGCGCTCTTGGACTCGAAATGATTGTAGAAGCCGCCATGGGTGAAGCCGGCGGCCTTCATCAGTGCCCCCACTGAAATATTTTCGAAACCGCGCTCTCGAAACAGCCGGGCCGCCTTCGCGACCACCTTCTGCCTGTTCTTCAGCGTCTGGCTCTCGGTAATCCGCACCGATCATCCCTCCAATTACCATTCCCACAACGATGATAGACGTCATCAATGGAGATTGACAACCGCTGAGACAATGATGATGATTGTCATCATAGAGAGGCCACCACGGGCCACGAGGGAGGAGTCATGCCGTTCTGGAAGATCTATCATCCGGTGGGAGCGTTCACCGCCGAGGATAAGCGCGCTCTCTCGGAGCGCATCACCGGCTGCTATCGCGGGCTACCGAAGTTCTACGTCATCGTCGTGTTTCAGGAGGTTGCGCCGGACTCGTTCTACAAGGGCGGCGAAGAGGCGAGCAATTTCGTTCGGATCTGGGTCGACCATATCGCCCGGTCCTTCCCGCCTGATGCCAAGGAGCGGAAAGCCAAATGGCTGAGCTGGGCTGAAGCGGCTCTCGCGCCCTACATCAAGGACAGGGGCTACGATTGGGAAATCCACATCGACGAAACCCCATTCGATCTCTGGCAGATCCAGGGCATCGCGCCGCCACCGCCGCATTCCGACCACGAGAAGCTGTGGGTTCAGGAGAACAAGCCGGTGCCCTACCCCATTCAAGACCCGGCTCCAGCCGCTCAATCGGAGAATTGATCAATGAGTGATCACCAGCGTTTCGCAGTTGTCACCGGCGCGTCGTCGGGGATCGGTGTCGCCTATGCGGAGCGGCTCGCCGCCCGCGGCTATCATCTGATCCTCGTCGCGCGCCGCCGCGAGCGTCTCGAAGAGACCGCGCGCAACATTCGCGCCAAGACCAATGTCACGGTCGAGATCGTGACGGCCGACCTCGGCGACAGCAACGACCTGTCGCGCGTCGCCACGCTGATCGAGGGGCGCGAGGACATCGATCTTCTCGTCAACAATGCCGGCCTCGGCGCGCTCGGCCTGACCGCTCAGGTGTCCGCCGCGGCACTCGACAATCTGATCAAGATCAACGTTCAGGCGCTGACGCGCCTGACCCATGCGGCGCTGCCTGGTTTCCTGCGCCGCGACCGCGGCACGATCATCAACATCGCCTCGATCATCGCGCTGATGCCGACCCCGACCGGCGCGGGCTATTCAGGTTCGAAGGCGTATGTGCTGAACTTCACCCGATCGCTGCAGATGGAGCTGGCAAACACCAAGGTGAAGGTCCAGGCCGTCCTTCCCGGCCCGGTCCGCACCGAGTTCTTCGAAGCCTCCGGCCTGAAGCAGGCGCCCTTCCCCGACGAATTGTTCATGACGCCCGAGGAACTGGTCGACACGGCGCTCACGGCGCTGGATCAGGACGAACTCATCTGCCTCCCCGCGCTGCAAGACCTGTCGGCGTGGACAGCCTACGAAGCCGCTCGCGGCGAGCTGATCCGCGCGCTGACGCAGTCCGGCCGGCCGGCCGCGCGCTACGCCAAGCGGGTCGGCTGACAGAGCGGCGAGTTGGCTCCTCGTAGCCCGGATAAGCGCCAGCCGACGCCGCTTCGGCGTCGGCGAGAGCGACATCCGGGTTCACCGGCGACAGCGCGTGAGAACCCGGATGTCGCGTCCGCCTCCGCCCTCCGGGCGCAGTCGTTCGCTCATCCAGGCTACGATCCGTTCATGGTCAATGCTCAGCACCAGTCCGGCACCAACCCCTGATGCGGGTTGGCGAACCCCGAACATGCGAACGCCCCGCCGGATTGCCTCGGCGGGGCGTCTTGCATGTCCTGATGAGCTCAGCGCTTACGCGACCTTCCGCGCGCCCGAAATGTCACCGTCCAGGAAGCCGGTCAGCCGGCTGCGGATCAGGCGCTCGGCTTCCGCCATGATCCGGTCGATCAGTTCCTTGACGGTCGGAATGTCGTGGATCAGGCCGACCACCAGCCCGCAGCTCCAGGCGCCCGCGTCCATGTCACCGTCGACCATCACCTTCGGATAGACGCCGGCGACTTCGTCGTGAATGTCCTGGATGGTGAGGTTCTTGCCCTTCTCGCGTTCGATCTCGATCAGACGCTCGACGCCCTTGTTGGTCAGCACGCGTTCGGTGTTACGCAGCGCCCGCATGACCAGCCTGGTGTCGAGTTCGGTGGCTTTCAACAGGGCGTCCTTGACGTTCTGGTGCACCGGCGCCTCCTTGGTCGCAATGAAGCGCGTGCCCATGTTGACGCCGGCCGCGCCGAGCGCCAGCGCAGCCACCAGGCTGCGTCCGTCCGCCATCCCACCGGACGCGATGAACGGAATCGTCAGCTCGTCGGCGGCGCGCGGCAGCAGGATCATGTTCGGCATGTCGTCCTCGCCGGGATGACCACCGCACTCGAAACCATCGACGCTCACCGCGTCGCAGCCGATCTGCTGGGCCTTCAGCGAGTGCCGCACCGAAGTGCATTTGTGGATCACCTTGATGCCTGCCGCCTTCAGCGCCGGCATGTACTGCTCCGGACTGCGGCCCGCCGTCTCGACGACGCGGACGCCGCCTTCCTTGATGGCGGCGATGTATTCCGGATAAGGCGGCGCGGTGAACGTCGGCAGGAACGTCAGATTGACGCCGAACGGCTTGTCGGTCATGTCGCGGCAGCGCGCGATTTCCTTGGCGAGCAGTTCGGGCGTGCGCTGCGTCAGGCCGGTGATGATGCCGAGCCCGCCGGCATTCGATACCGCGGCGGCGAGTTCGGCGAAGCCGACATAGTGCATTCCGCCCTGGACGATCGGATGTTCAATCCCAAGCATTTCGGTGATGGCCGTCTTCACGCGCGTTTCTCCAATGTCTGTTGTTGTCGATGAGCCCTGGGGCGGCCCTTAGTGCACGATTTCGAGCAGACCCGCGGCCCCCATGCCGCCGCCGACGCACATCGTCACGACGGCGTATTTCGCCTTGCGCCGCCGTCCCTCGATCAGCGCGTGGCCCACCAGCCGCGCGCCGGTCATGCCGTAGGGATGGCCGAGCGCGATCGAGCCGCCATTCACGTTCAGCCTCTCCGGGTCGATGCCGAGCTTGTCCCGACAATACACCACCTGCACCGCAAAGGCTTCGTTGAGCTCCCACAGATCGATGTCGTCGACCTTCAGCCCGTGGCGCGCCAGCAGCCGCGGTACGGCGAGGACCGGGCCGATTCCCATCTCGTTCGGCTCGCAGCCCGCCGAGACGAAGCCGCGGAAGATGCCGAGCGGCTTCAGGCCCTTTTGCGCGGCCAGCGTGTCGCTCATGATCACGGCCGCGCTGGCGCCGTCGGACAATTGGCTGGCGTTGCCGGCGGACACGGTGAAGCCGGGTCCCTTGGCCGGCTTGAGCCCGGCGAGCCCCGCAGCCGTCGTGTCCGGACGCGGCCCCTCATCGGTCGACAGCGTCACCGGCTGATAGGAGATGGTGCCGGTCGCCTTGTCGGCGACCGCCATGGTGGTGCTGATCGGCGCAAGTTCGTCATTGAAGCGACCGGCCTGCTGCGCCGCCGCGGTGCGCCGCTGGCTCTCGAGGCTGTATTCATCCTGCCGCTCCCGCGAGATACCATAGCGCTCGGCGACCACCTCCGCGGTGTCCAGCATGGCGATATAGGCGTCCGCCTTCATCGCGTGAAGCTCCGGATCGACAGCATGGAACGCGTTCATCTTGTCGTTCTGAACCAGGCTGATCGATTCACCGCCGCCGGCGATCGCCACCGTGACGCCGTCGAACAGGACCGAACGCGCCGCCAGCGCGATCGCCTGCAGGCCGGAGGCGCATTGGCGATCGATCGTCGTCGCGGCGACGCTCACCGGCAGGCCAGCCCGCAGCAGCGCCTTGCGGGCGATGTTGGAGCCCGTCGTCCCCTGCTGCATCGCGCAGCCCATCACCACATCCTCGACCTCGGCGCCATCGACCCCGGAGCGGGACAACGCCGCCGAGATCGCGTGGCCGAGCAACGTCGCGCCGCCGGTGTGGTTGAGTGCTCCCTTATAGGCCTTCCCGATCGGGGTGCGGGCCGTCGAAACGATCACAGCTTCGGTCACTTGTAGTTCTCCGGTTGAGGCCAGGCCTTGGGGTCGATGAGGCAAGCTCAGCTCTGCTGGGCGTAACGCATCAGATGAAATGCAGGATCGCCGAACTGGATGTTGATCGCGCTGATCCGCTTGAAGTAATGGCCCACATTGAGCTCATCGCTCATGCCCATGCCGCCATGCAGCTGGACCGACTGATCGGCGACGAAGCGCGCGGCTGTTCCGACCTTGGACTTGGCTCCCGACGCCAACCGCGAGAGGTGCGGTTCGTTCGACGCAAGACTGAGGTTCAGGTGCTGGGTGAGCGAGATCGACTCCTCGAGCGCGATGAACATGTCCACCATCCGGTGCTGCAGCACCTGAAACGTTCCGAGCGTCACGCCGAACTGCTTGCGGGTCTTGCTGTACGCCAAGGTCGCGGCGTTCAGCTCGGTCATCGCCCCGACGGCCTCGGCGCATTGGGCGGCGATCGCACGGTCGCGGCAGGCTTCGAGCGCGGCCGTCCCCTCGCCTTCGGCGCCCAGCCTGTCGTCCGCCGGAACCCTGACATCCATCAGCACGAGTTCGGCGGCGCGCCGTCCGTCGATGGTCCGAAAGCTCTGCAGATGCAGATTAGCGGCATGACGGTCGACCACGAATAGGCTGAGCCCGGTGCCGTCGCCGCTGTCACCCACGGTCCGCGCCGAGACGATCAGCTTGTCGGCCCAGGGCGCGGCTGTCACGGCGACCTTCTTGCCGCTCAGAACGTAATGCTCTCCATCGCGCCGGGCAGTGGTCTCGACCTTGTCGAAATCGTAGCGCGACGGCCGCTCGGCCCAGCCCAGGGTCCAGATCGTGCTGCCGTCCATGATCTTCGGCAAGTAGGCGGCGCGCTGCGCGGCGCTGCCTACGGCGGCGATCAGGCCGCCGGCGAGCACCACCGTTTCGAAATAGGGCTCGACCACCAAATGGCGGCCGAACTCCTGCATCACGATCATGGTGGCGAGCGCGCCGCCGCCCAGGCCGCCGACACTCTCGTCGAATGGCGCGGCGCAGAGTCCGAGGTCTGCGAGTGCCGTCCAATGCCTCCGGCTGAAGCCTTCATCGCTTGCCACGATCTTGCGGCGCGCGTCGAAGGCGTACTGATCGTGCAGCAGCCGCTGGATGCTGGCGCGCAGCAGCTCTTGTTCTTCGGTGAATTGAATGTCCATCGGAGCCTCGTGCGAACCGGTCAGAGACCGAGGACCGCTTTCGCGATAATGTTGTGCTGGATCTCGTTCGATCCGCCGTAGATGCTGAGCTTGCGCGCGTTGAGATATTTCTCGGTCGCGGTGTGGCCGTAGTCAGGCCCGGGCATAAACCGGTTGGCGCTGGACGGCTGCTCGCGCAGCGCCAGCCCGTCATTGCCGATCGCCTGATGCGTCAATTCGGTGATGCGCTGGAAAATCTCGGTGCCCCGGATCTTGAACAGCGACGCCGCAGGGCCAGGATCGATGCCGCGCGCCATCTGCGCGACGATGCGCAGCTCGGTCGCCTCCAGCGCGAGCAGATCGAGCTCGACCCGCGCGATCTCCCTGATGAAATCTCGATATGTGGGATCGTCTTCGGCGATCTCGCTTTTGACGATCTGCTTCAGCCGCTGCAGGTAGCGGGTCGAGCGGCCGATGCCGGCCATGCTGGTGCGCTCATTGCCCAGCAGGAACTTGGCATAGGTCCAGCCCTTGTTTTCCTCGCCGATCAGGTTCTCCACGGGGACGCGGACATCCTCGAGAAAGACGTCGTTGACCTCGTGCGAACCGTCGATGGTGATGATCGGACGGACGGTCACGCCGGGCGTCTTCATGTCGATCAGCAGAAACGAAATGCCCGCCTGCGGCTTGGCGGCGGGATCCGTCCGCACCAGGCAGAAGATCCAGTCGGCATGCTGCGCCAGCGTGGTCCAGGTCTTGTGACCGTTGACGACGTAATGATCGCCGTCGCGCACCGCCCTTGTGCGCACCGCGGCAAGATCGGAGCCGGCCCCCGGCTCCGAATAGCCCTGGCACCACCAGTCCTCGCCGGAGAGAATGCGCGGCAGAAACCTGGCCTTCTGTGCCGCATTGCCGAAGGTGTAGATCACCGGTCCGACCATGGTGACGCTGAAAGCGAGCGGCGGCAGCGTGCCGGCGCGCGAGGTCTCCTGCTCGAAGATGAAGCGCTGCGTGATCGACCAGCCCGGACCGCCATATTCCTTCGGCCAGAGCGGTGCAATCCATCCCTTGCGATACAGGATGCGATGCCACAGCAGCGACTGCTCCTTGGTGAGATCCGTCTCCGGATTCGGCACGCGCATCTCGGCCGGATAGTTTTCCGCGATGAAGGCGCGAACCTCATCGCGGAACGCCGCGTCTTCCTTCGACAGCTTCAGCTCCATCGCTCCGGCTCCCCGTCACCATTTCTCGCCGAAGGGGCGGATTTCCAGCTCGAAGGTCCAGGCGCTGCGCGGCTGCTGATAGAGCTGCCAGTACGAACTGGCGACCGACGACGGCGGCATCAAGAGATCGGGATTGTCGAGCGCGGTCGGTCCGAGTGCCTCGAGCCGGCGCTGCCGCACCCATTCGGTATCGACGCCGGAATCGATGATGAGATGCGCGACGTGAATGTTCTTCGGCCCGAGTTCGCGGGCCATCGCCTGCGCCACGGCGCGCAGACCGAACTTGGCGCTGGCGAACGCCGCATAGCCCGCACCGCCGCGCAGGCTGGCGGTCGCACCGGTGAAGAAGATGTTGCCCTGCCCGCGCGGCACCATCAGGCGCGCAGCCTCGCGTCCGGCGAGGAAGCCGGAATAGCACGCCATCTCCCAGACCTTGCGGAAGACCCGCTCGGTGGTGTCGAGGATCGGAAAATTGACGTTCGCGCCGATGTTGAAAATACAGACATCGAGCGGAGCGTGCTTGTCGGCGTCCTGCAGAAACGCGACGACCTCCTCTTCCTTGCGGGCGTCGAGCGACCGCGCGTGGATTTCGCCGCCGGCCTGCTCGATCTCCTTGACGAGAGGCTCGAGCTTGGCGCCGTTGCGGCGCCCGGCGAACACCGTGAACCCTTCCGCGGCGAACTTCTTGGCGATCTCGCCGCCGATATAGTCGCCGGCGCCGATCACGGCGACAGTTGCGTTCCTCTTCTGCAAGGGTCTTCTCCCGCTGGGTTAAATGGATGGGCAAAGGCAGTGCGCCGCGCTCAGCCGGCGCGGCATTGGACGCCGCGCCGGATCATCGGAATGGATGCGAGCGTCGCTGCGGCTGAAACTCCCGGCATGGCAACCTCCCGACCGACACGCGCCAAATTCCTGACCGGCGCGCTTGTGGAGCTACATCATTCTTTTTCAGAACCCATCATCATGTGGATCGTGACGGGCTCCCTGCTGTCCGCGACAGCCACCGACTGCGAGATACCGCTCGCGCGGCCGCGCCTCAGGCCGTCTGCGACACCGGCTGCCGGGTCTGCTCGACGATCGATTCCTCGACGTCGCGAAGCTGATCCTTGCCGAAGAACATTTCGTTGCCGACGAAAAAGGTCGGCGAACCGAACGCACCACGACGGACCGCATTTTCGGTAAGCTCGATCAACTTCTTCTTGACGTCGTCCTGCTGCGCCCGGGCAGCGAGCCTGTCGATGTCGATCCCCGACGACAGGAAGGCGCTGCGGAAGATCGCGGGATCATCCATCTTTTTGGGCTCTTCCCACATGTGGTGATAGGCGGCCCGGAAATACGGTTCGAACACACCTTCAAACTGCGCCGCGACAGCGCCCCGCATCAGCATCAGGGTGTTGACCGGGAAGAACGGATTGGAGCGGAATTTGACGATGCCGTGGCGACGGATGAAGCGCTGGGTTTCGAGCGCCTGATACTCCGGCTTGTTCTTGATGCCGCGAAGCGATTCGAACGGCGACATGTTGCCGGTGGCCTTGTAGATGCCGCCAAGCAGCACCGGCACGTAGTCGAACTTCACGCCGGTGCGCTGCTCGATACCGGCTATGGCAACCTCCGCCAGATAGGCATTAGGGCTACCGAAATCGAACAGGAACTCGACCTTCACAGTCATGACCGCCTTCTCCCCGACCGCGTTTATGGCCTGGCGCAGATGCCCGACCGATTATCTGGCCGTCATTCTTATGGTTCTAAAATAGAACTGTCAAACTCATTATGACAGGATTTTTCACGCCTGCGCGATCGGGCCGTCGAACGCGAGGTCCTCTCGGGCCACTTGCTTTCATAGCTTTGCTCAGGCCGCGCTTTCCGCGCGCCATCAGAACAGGCCGGCCCCTCGGCTGACAGCACCGGGGTTGTCCGGGGCTCAGTACCGTTCTAGAATGGATGATCCGGGGGAAGCCGATGCGGCTCGGTCCCTCCGGCGGGGTCGGCTGGAGACGTGCATGAAGTGGAAGGAACTCGAGGAAGAACCGTGCTCGATGGCGCGGACGATCGCGGTGATCGGTGATCGCTGGACTCTGCTGATCCTGCGCGAGTGCTTTCTGCGCAAGCGACGCTTCGAGGCGTTTCAGTCCTCACTCGGCATCACGCGCCACCTGCTCGCCGAACGGCTGAAGAAGCTGGTGCGCCAGGGCATTCTGCGCCGCGTCCCCTATCAGGAGTCGCCGAAGCGCCACGAATACATTCTGACGCAAAAGGGCCTCGATCTCTACCCGATCATGATGGCGATCGTGCATTGGGGCGACACCCATATGGTCGACGAGCGCGGCCGGCCCGTGCTGCACGAGCACAAGAAATGCGGCAAGCTCTTCGAGCCGGTCATGATCTGCTCGGAATGCGGCGAGCCGCTCCTGGCCAAGGAAGTCCACACCCATCCGGGCCCGGGTGGCTGGGCCGCTTCGGTACCGCCGCCGGCCGATTTGCCCTCCGAGCCATCAACCGGCGGCCCCAAAGCCGCCCGCTCCAAGACCGTCCAGCCCAAGGCGAAGTCGCGCACCCGGGCGGCCTGAGCCGGCCCGGGGCAGTTCTCACGCCCAGTGCCGGCTTAGCCTCACAACCGGACCACCTCGCGAGCTGGCTCGGCAGCGTATAGTCGTTCGACATGCTCGCCGCGATGCTTGAGCACCGCGCGCTGGTTGACATAGGCCTTGTCGGTGATCTCTCCCGCGGCCATCGACGCCGGCTCCTTCAAGAGCAGGAACGCGCACACCCGCTCGCTGCTGCCGACCGTGGCGTTGTACTCGCTGAGCCTGTCTTTGAGGAATGCGGCCACGCCGGGGTCGGCGGTCAGGTCGGAGTCGGGATCCATCGCCACGCGCTTCGCTTCGGCCGGATTGAGCCAGCACAAAAGGGTGCAGGAGTCGCGGTTCTCTCCGGCGACGACGATGTCCAGCAGCACGCCGCGCGTCGCCGCCAGGATCGAGGCGCGCATCGCGCCGATCGAGACCCAGGTGCCGTTCGCCAGCTTGAAGTTCTCCGAGATGCGCCCGGTGAAGCGCAGCCCGCGCTCCGGCCGGTCCGGATCGATGAACGAGACCGTATCGCCGATGCGATAGAACCCCTCCTCATCGAACGCCATCGCGGTGAGATCGGGCCGACCGAGATAGCCCGGCGTGACGTTCGGCCCCTTCACCCGCACCTCGTAAGTGTCGGACACCGGGATCAGCTTCAGCTGCAGCCCGGGCGCCGGCAGGCCGATCTCGCCCGGTTGATCGGTCGCCCAGTGCGTCGTGCTGATCGTCGGCGCGGTCTCGGTCGTGCCATAGCCCGACATCACCGGAATCTGGCGTCCAGTGATCGACGAGGTCAGCCGATAAAGCTTCTCGAGCGTCCCCTCGGAGATGGCGGCTCCGGCGTAGCTCAGCCGGTCCATGCGTTTGAACACCCGCGCACCGATGTCCGCATCCCGCTCGATCGCCTCGCACAACAGATTGTAGCCGGCGGGCACGTTGAACATCGCCGTCGGCGAGATCTCGGTGAGATTGGCGATCGTCTTGTGGAAGAGTTGCGGCAAAGGCCGGCCATCGTCGATATAGAGCGTCCCACCATTCTTGAGAATGCCGTGAAGAATGACGTTGCCGCCCATGGTATGATGCCAGGGCAGCCATTCGACCTGGATCGGATGCGGCGAAGGCGAAACCAGCAGGATGCCCATCTGCAGCGCGCTGGCCATCATGCGGTGGGTATTCAGGACGCCCTTCGGCAGGCCGGTCGAGCCCGAGGTGAACAGGATCTTGGCGACGGCGTCGCAGGACAATGCTGCGGCAGCCTGGGCGAACCCGTCTCCAGGCGCCTTGACGGCGAGCGCGCGGAAGGGGATCGTCTCAGGTGCACCGTCGACGCTGATCCACGTCGCTGCGGCCAATTCTGGAATGGCGCGCCCTGCAGAGAATTGCGAGCCGCTCTGCACGAACACGAAGCGCGGCTGCAGCACCTCGGCGATGTCCTTCAAGCGCGCCAGCCCGCCCGGCATCATCGAGTAGTTCGGCGACACCGGCGCCACAATCACGCCGATCGACATTGCGGCGAACGCCACGATTGCATGCTCGATCGAGTTGCCGGACAGAATCGCCAGCCGGTCGCCGGTCGTGGCGCCCAGGTCGATCAGGCTTTGGCCGACCGCCTGTACCTGCAGCCAGGCTTCGCCGTAGCTGATCTCGTCCCACCCGCCTGCCTGGTTGCGTTGCGCGAGAAAGACGCGGTCCGAAGCCGCGCCGGCCCAGTGCGGAAGAAAATCGGTGATCCGCCATTCGCACGGACTCCATGCGATCGGCGAGCGCAGAATCAGCGTTCCATCGGACCGAGTGTCGATCGACAGCTCCCTCGGCGCAAATGTCAGCTTATGTGTCGACATTGAGATCTCCCACCCGGATTGCAGCAAAACACAAAAAGCACGGCCGGGCGCGGCGACGGCCGCAAGCAAGGATGCACACCGTCGCAATCAGGCGGCACACGTCCCACCGGCACGGATGCCGCCTCGGCGGCACCCGACTTGTGCGAAGGATCGGTCGGACTTGTCAGCTCAGACTCATCAGTCAGACTTGGCGTCCAGAACGTCGCCGAAGGCTTCCCAGGCCGAACCAGTCCAGCGTTGCAGACGCATCTGGGTCCAGATCATGTTCTCCGTCTCGCTCGTGTTGACCTTGACTCCCGGAAGCGCCGTCGGCACGACGAAGTCGCGCAGGCTCTTGGCCTGGGCGAGGATGTTCTTGCGCGACAGGTCGTCGCCGCATTGCTTGAGAATCTGTTCCAGCACCAGGCCCTGCTGATAGCCGGTCAGATAACTGCCGTTGGACAGGTCCGCGCCCTGCAGATATTTGTCGAAAAAGGCCCGGTAGGCCTGCACGCCCGGATCGCTCTTCCAGGACTCGTCGAGCGCATCCTTGTTGGTGCTGCCGACGATCACCCCGACCGACTTGTCGAGCCCAGCAGGCGCCAGCGTCCCGCCGACTGATCCGGAGGGAAAGTTGACGATCACCGTGGCCTTCCAGCCGATCAAATAGGCCTGCCGGATCGCCTGCGCGGCGAATTTCGGCGTGCCGGCGATCACCAGCGCCTCGGCGCCCGAGCTCTTCAGGTTGGTGACTTGCGAATCGATGGTCGGCTCGCTGACCTCGTAGGAGGCGCTGACGACCTTGCTGTCGAAGTTCTTGCCGAGATAGGACTTGAAGGCGTTGACGTAGTCTTTCCCAAGATCATCGTTCTGATAAAGAATGGCGTATTTGGCGTTCGGCAGCGCCTTCGTCAGGTACTTCGCGTAGATCTTTCCTTCCGTGTCGTAGCTGACGAGCCCGGTGGTGATCAGCGGATAGTCCGAGACATTCGTGAACTTGGCCGAGCCGCTGATGATGGCGACGCTGGGCACCCCCTTCGTCCGCAGATACTTCGCCGTGGCCGAGATTCCTGCGGTCCCGAGCTGGCCATACATGAAGGCGACCTCGTCGCTCTCGACCAGCTTGCGGACGTGCTCGACCGTCTTGGGCGGGCTGTAGCCGTCATCATACGTGATGTAGTTGATCTTGCGCCCATTAATGCCGCCGCGATCGTTGAGCGACTGGATATAGGCGATCAGCCCGCGACCAACGAGACCGAGCGACGACGCCGGCCCGCTGAAGGGGAATACGCCGCCGATCTTGATTTCTGTCGCCGTGACGCCGGGCGTGTCTGCGGCGACGGCCACCTGCCCGGCGACGAGCGACAGCGCCGCGGCGAGAATCCACTGTGTCTTCATTCGTTGTCCTCCCAAACCCGCACCTTTTGGCGCGTGGTACACGATTGTTCTTGGCTCGCCGGCGTCTCCCCACGAGGGAGCGCGCACAGCGAAACAGCATGGCCATCGCGTTCGACCTGGACGAGAGCCTACAGTTCTATTTTTGAACCCGTCAAGAGACAATCGGGCTCGGGCCCTGCCGCTCTGCACTCGACGACTCCGGCCGGCTTCGGGGAAAGGCGCTCATGTCCGCCGAATTTGACGTGGAGTCCCGGCGGTCTTCCCGACGCAAGCGGCCCTTATTGCCGCGGATATTCGTTCTGATTTCGAACCAAAGACTTTTGGCTCGCCAATGGCTGCGGCTCTTGATGATTTCGCTGGTGGGGCTCGCGATGAGCTCGCAGCGGCAATCCGACGCAACCGTCACGACCTGGGATCACCGACAGGGCGGCACTGCGCTTGAAGACCTCGACCAGCCCGTTCAAGGCATGCGGGGCGAGCCGGCCACCATGCCCTCCCCCTCCTGGTCGCGAATCATCCTTCGGGACATCGGGGAGCGACGGGCCTTTGTCGCAAGTTGGGGATATGGTCCCCGCCGGAAGCTTACGGCGGACACTGTCTGATCCCGCCCGAGACCCGGATGCGATTCAGTCAGCACGCTGCCGTCTTTCGGCGGCTTCTCGATCAGCTCGATCTTTAGGAGGCATTCGATGGTGGGGGAGGCAGGACTCGAACCTGCGAAGCCATGAGGCGGCTGATTTACAGTCAGCTCCCTTTGCCACTCGGGACACTCCCCCGTGTCGATGGCAGTTGAAGGCCGGCCGCGGAACAGCGGTTGGGGACCATCAGCGCCATGGAGACGGTAAGACCGCGGAGCCCAAATGAGGGGCGTGCGCGGCCGGGGCCCTTATGATCGAACCGGCCCCTCAAAGTCAACCAAGGACAACGATTTTTCCCGCCTTGGCGGTGCCAAATTGCCAGAATCCGTTCGCCGTGACAGAAGCTCTGGCATGAGCGACCGCGACCGAAAGCCCCCATTTCCCCGCCAAGGCGGCAAATCTTCCGGCAAATTCGCCGGCAAGCCGCGCAAATTCGAGCGTCCGCAGCCGTGGCGGGACCGCGAACAGGGGTCGGACGGCCCTGTCATCCTCTACGGCTGGCACACCGTGACGCTGGCGCTCGGCAATCCGAAACGCAGGATTCGCAAGCTGTATCTGACCGAAAACGCCGCGCGCCGGCTCGCCGACGAGCGGATCGAGACCAGAGTGACACCGGAGATCGTGCGTCCGAGCCAGATCGACCAGCGGCTCGGCCCGGACGCCGTGCACCAGGGCCTGCTCGCCGAAGCTGATCCCCTGCCCTCGCCCGACATCGACACGCTGGCGGCCGAGGGCATGATCCTGGTGCTCGACCAGATCACCGATCCGCACAATGTCGGCGCCATCCTGCGGTCGGCGGCGGCGTTCGACGTCAAGGCGATCGTGACCACCGCGCGCCACAGCCCGGAGGCCACCGGCGTGCTGGCGAAGTCCGCGTCCGGGGCGCTGGAGCTGGTGCCGATCATCGCGGTGCAGAACCTCGCCCGCGCGCTGACCCGGCTCGACGAGCGCGGCTTCCAGACGGTCGGCCTCGACAGCGCCGGCCCGACCGACATCGCCGCGGTGGCGCTGCGCGAGCCGCTGGCGCTGGTGCTCGGGGCCGAGGGCAAGGGCCTGCGGCAGTTGACGCGCGAGACCTGCAGCGTGGTCGCCCGGCTCGACATGCCCGGCGCCATCAAGAGTCTCAACGTCTCCAATGCCGCCGTGCTCGCGCTCTATATCGGCGCGAGCCGGCTTGGATTGATGCCCAAATGACGAAACGCCCGCGCGCCGGAGCGCACGGGCGTTTGCGATCAGCTCAGCCGAAAAGCTCAGTAGTAGCGGCGCAGCACGCGGTGGCCGTGATAATAGGACGAGGCCCCCCAGCGATAGGCGCTGCGAGGATGGCCATACACCATGGGAGGGGCGACGCGGGTCTCCTCATAGGCGTGGTGGCGATGGTGATAGCGATAAACCGGGATCGCGCTCTCCTGGTAGACGGGATAAGGCGCGAACGCGCCCGGACCGGTGTAGGTCGGCCCCTGGTTGACGTAGTAGTATTGATGCGTCGGCTCGGCGAGACGCTCGTAACGCACGCCGCAGCTGCCGCAGCCCGCCGCGCCATAGGCGTGGCCGTAATGATAGCTGTAGGCCGGCTGGTAGGTGTAGGCCGGCTGATAGGCGACGCTCGGCGCGCACGGGCTCGCATAGCCGCACGGCGCGCATGAGGAATAGCCGCAGGCCATCGCGGGCGCGCTGCCCGCAAGAGCGAGGCCGGCAATGCCGATCAGTCCTGAAATCACGCGACGCATTATTTTCTCCTGGATCTGCTTTTTTGTTTCGAACTTCGTCAACTCAACCGGCGCATCAGGCTGCGCTAACGTCGATAGGGCCGCGGTGGCGTGTCGTAGCCGCGCGGCCCGCCCCGCTCCGGCGCAAGGATGACGGCGGGCGGATACATCGGCACCTGGGGTTCAGCCGGCTGCATCATGGATTCGGCGCCCCATGAGCGGGAATAGCTCTCGGCCGGCTTCGGCAGCTTGCGCTCGGCCGGCGGCTCGATTTCCATCCGGCCATAGCCCGGCTTCGATCCGAGACTCGGGTAATAGTGGCCGACATGCGGCTCGGGCTCGACCGGCCGGCCACCATAGATCATGGGCTGCATGTAGTTGCCTCGGCCGAGACCGTACTGGCCTTCGACCACGGCGTAAGACGCGTCGATGCCATTGATGACGACAGGCACGCCGGGGCGCTGCGGAATCACGATCTCGAAGCCTTCGCTGGCGAGCGCGACCGGCGCCGTGCCGATCAGAATTGCAATAGCTGTTGCAAAACGCATGAATTCACGCCCCGATTGCCCTACCAGAATTACCGCAGCGCGCGCTCCGATGGGTTAAGAGCACGGCTCAATCTGCCGGTAAGCCTAACGCGTCGGCCATTCATCCGAGTTAAAGCGTAGGGCGGCTTCACGACGGACGGTTAACGACTCACCATCATGCGCGCGTCGTGGTGAACACCTTGCGCAGCTCGATCGCGCGCGTGGCCGATCAAAAACATCGGGGTGCGGCGGAACATCGCAACGATCACGTGCTTAGGAGTCGGGGCGCAACGACGGAGTTACAAATGATCCGATCAGCAATTCTCGGCGCTTCCCTTGTCGCGACGGCCCTGGCCGGCCCCGCGATGGCGCGCGACATGCACCACCGTCACATGGCCCGCCACGACGCCGCGATGATGCAGCAGCACGACGATGCCGGAATGATGCAAAGCCGCGGCGACGCGGGGATGATGCAGCGCCGCGGCGACGCCGGGATGATGCAACGCCGCGGCGATGCCGGGATGATGCAACGCCGCGGCGATGCCGGGATGATGCAACGGCGCGGCGATGAGGGCTGGAACAACAACGGCTGGAATAATGACTGGAACCGCCGCAGCACCGGCTTCTGGCCGGCCGATATCGCGGCCGGGGCCGTTGGCACCGCCGCCGGCGTGGCTGGCGCGGCCATCGGAACCGCTGGCGCCATCGCCACGGCGCCGTTCCGCACCGCTGACGCCTATGCCTACGATGCCGGTCCCTACCGATACGGCCAGCCGACCTATGATCGCGGTCCGAACGGCTATTACGGCGACTGGAACAGCTACGCCACCCGCAACGGCCTGGTCTGCCGTCCCGGCACCATGTTCAAGGGCAGCGACGGCGCCATGCACATCTGCCAATAACGTCCACCACGGACAGCGTCGTAAAGGGCGGCCGCGAGGCCGCCCTTTTTATGACCCGCAAGTTATGGCCTGCAAGCGACCGCCAAGCCGGTGCGACGGCAGTAGCCTCCGCCGAACAACTCTGGTAGGAACACCGCGCTTCGGAGCCTCGCACCCGCGATTTGAGCGCGAGACTTCCGCGCCAGTCGTGCAACCTCTCATGGTGCGATTCCTGGCGCCATTCGCCGGCTTAGCTCAGCGGTAGAGCAGCGGTTTTGTAAACCGAAGGTCGGGGGTTCAATCCCCTCAGCCGGCACCATCGCCCTGCGCGGTCGGATCAGGGCTCGGCCCGCAGCTCGTGCTCAATTCGCCTTCATCTTGATCGGTGCCGCCGCCGGGGGCTTGACGGCCGGGGACAGCTTTGGCGCGGCCCATTCCGGATCGGCCACCGGCCCCCCGCCCTCGCCGGTTGCGGCGACGAGTTGACCCGGCACCAGGTCCGTCGTCAGCGCCCAGCCCTGGGTGGCGCAGAACAGGCCGAGCAGGCAGCCCTTGACGGCGAGCATCTTCGGGCCCTCGCGCCAGATCGAGACACTATAGGTCTTGCCGTCCTCGGCGTTATAGACCTCGCCGGCATGGCGACCGTCTGCGTTCAACTTCAAGCCCAGCAGCATCTGATGGCCGAGCAATGGCCGGCTGCGCCGCGCTGGATCAGGGTTCAGCCGGTCGCGGAATGGCTGCCCCTTGGCGTCGGCCGTCTCCTTCATCCAGACCACGTAGCCGCAAATGCGGTCCGTCATCGCGCCACAGCGTTCGATCCGGATCCGGGCGCGGCCGTCCTCCGTCAGCCAGGTGCCGAGCGGATCGCTGACGGGCGCAGCATGACCGCGGCCCTCCGCCATGGACAGGAGCAGGCTGACGACGATGCGCAGGCCGACGCGCAAGACGAATCTCAATGTCATGTCCAGGACCCTCATGGTCTCCACCGCCTCGAGCCACGCACTCAGGCGGCGCTTGCGATGGTGCGGCTGGCGTGCCGCATGGCTGCTCCGCGGACGGTCGGTCGCGATGCCGGTGCCTTCAATTCCAATCCCCGCTCCAAGCCCTGCCCGAACCCCTGCGAGCCCAGGCGCGGCACGACGCGGCAGGCACTGACATGCGCGCGCCGGCGCCCGGCGGCCGCTCACTGCAGCTGGGCGACCAGGGCATCGGCGCCCTTGTCGATCCCGGCTTCGGCGGCCGCGAGCGCGCCGACACTGGCCTTGATGTCGTAGGGGGTGGGATATTGCTTGCTGACGAAGGCGTTCAGCAGCCGACCATCCGCGGCATCGAAGATCTCCGCGGCGTAGAACACCGATCCGGTCAGCAGTCCCTCCCCGTCGCGCGCACTCTGCACGCCGTTGTAGACGGCGCCGGCGAGATCGAAGCGCGAGGCCGTACCGAGCACCGGCGTGTTGGCGACGGCGCCCGTCAAGGTGAGCCGCACCCGCAGCGTGTTCGGCCCGCGCCGATGGACCGGCTGGAAGCGCGCCGACAGGCTGTCCAAAAAGCGCGTCCGCATGTAGCCGGCGAGCTTCGCTTTGTCTGCCTCCGACATGTCGCCGAACTGGTGGTCCCTGCCGCGATAGATCACGACGGGATCGAGCATCACCTTGTCGTAGCTGCGCCAGTCGGCAGGCGCGCTGTAGCGATAAGGCATCCGCCCCGAGGCATCGGCGGCGTTCGGCGCGAGATAGCGCGCCGAAGCCACCTCGGAATAAGCGACCGGCGTCACCGTATTGCAGCCGGCGCAAAGCCCTGCCACGGCGAGCGCCGCAGCACCGGACGCGCGGACTCGAACCGTCATCATCATCATCTCCCTCGGGTGCTCTGGATGTTGCGTAGCACAACAACTGCCATCAATAAAACCGACCAGACGGTTTGTAAAGGGAAACAATGTCGGGTGCGAAATCAACTCTCCTCCGGGGACAGGCTCGTCTCGCTCTGGCCCCGGTTGCATCCCGGCGACATTGCGGGAGGCTCCCGGGCCGAGCGCGGCCTCAGCGCGGGCGATCGGCCTGCGCGAATCCGGCCCATTGGGTGTCATCGAGCAGGCGCGCGAACAGCCGGTCGAGATCCACCTGCTCCAGAGGCGAGACGCGCAGCATCGCCATCAACGCCAGCCCCCGCGCCGCGGCCCAGCGGAGCACGGCAAGATCGGCGTCTTGAGCCTCACCGCGGATCTCGGCCACCCTCTCGCCATCCTTGGCGCGGGCGTCGGCGAGCAGACCGGGCTCCTGAGCGAGCGCGCCCAGCATGGCCTGCGCCACCGAATATTGCTGGGCGATCAGTTCGCGCGAAATCGCGATCTGCGTGGCCAGTTCAGGCTGGTTCGTCGCTTGTCCTGCTTCAGCCCTGAACTTGCGAGCGAATTCGTCGAAATGCGCGAATTGCTGTTCAAGCAGAGCCTTAAGCACAGCCTCCTTGTTGGGAAACTGGTGCATCAGCCCCCCCTTGCTCAGCCCGCTCTCGCGCGCGATCGCGTCGAGCGTCAGCCGCCCCGGCCCATCGCGAGCGATGATGGTGAGAGCGGCGGTGAGCGCGGCCTTGCGCGACCGCTCGGAGCGCGACGGGTTGTCCATTGGGAAATTGCGGGGTGCGCCGGAGGCGTCCAGGTTGCGAGCTGCAGGCCTCCCGACGTCCGGGCTGCCTGGCACGTCATGACGAGAGCCACCCTGCTCTGTCAAGCCAAGCAGAAAAAGCCTATATGCACGGGAACGATCTCAACGCGCTTTGCGTTGGGCATACCGCTTTGGGTAGGCGGCCTCCATGGCCGCCTCAACTGTGGCGATATTGTTGCCACATCTCATAGCCGACTCTCATTTGTCCCCAGAAGCTGCTGGTAGATCAGCTTGATTTGAATCTCTGGCTTTGCTGCAATTGTGGCAGCGACGGGGGACGAGCGTGATGACCTGGAAGGAAGATCGCGACGCCTTGATCGCGCAGACGATGGCGTTCGTGCAGGCGGTCACCGGCAAGCCGGCTGACTTCTCGCAGTTCGAACTGCCGTCTGCGGCGACGAAAGCAGCGGTCTCACCACAACCGCCCGTCACCGCACTGCCCGTCACACCGTTGCCCGATGCGGCGCGCACCGCGTCGACGACGGCCGCACTGGCGTCCTTGGCTCCGGCTCCGGAGTGGCGCGAGCCGCCGCGTGAGGTCCCCGAGCGATCGGGCCAGGCTGAGCCATCCGACCTCAACCTCACAGCGGACGCCGAGACGCGTCGCCTCGATCTCACGCGGGCAGATCGGCCGCGGCGCGAGGCCTTCACCAGCATCGCCTCACAGCTCGATCTGCAACGCGACATGCAGGCGGAAATTCGCGCCCGGGTCGCCCGTTTCCGGGCTCACCAGGAGCGCTTCAATCGTGAACGCCAGGAATATTTCAGCGCGACGCTTGAACGGCTGAAGGCCTCGGCCGCCGGGACCGTGATCCCCGAGGATTGAGGCGGCCCGGAGCCGCCTGTTTGAACCACCACGCCACCATGACGATCGAAATGAAGCCGAACATCGACGTGCTTGCGCTACAGCCACGCGCACAGCAGCGCCACATTGGCGACAAAGGCGAGCAACAGCCCAAAGGCGAGCGTGAGCTGGATC
The DNA here is from genome assembly GCF_013179005.1 of Bradyrhizobium denitrificans. Classification (NCBI taxonomy): domain Bacteria; kingdom Pseudomonadati; phylum Pseudomonadota; class Alphaproteobacteria; order Hyphomicrobiales; family Nitrobacteraceae; genus Bradyrhizobium; species Bradyrhizobium denitrificans. The sequence goes on from NZ_JABFDP010000017.1 coordinate 48,545, forward strand.
CGCCCGCAAAAGATGTGGAGATCGGTTCCCATGGCTTAACCATCTGGCGATTCTAGCCTGGGAGTCCCACGGTTTATTTTTCCAAAAATTTAGGACTCGTTTACGACTCGGACGAACCGAAAAGGCCGCTTTCCGGCCCAGAACACGCCCGTCTCTTGCTGCAACCGCCATTCATCCTCGGTTCATCCTTCGCCTCTCTGGAGCTGTTTGGAATGCCCTATGCCCTGTTCTGTAACGAAGCCAAGTTGAGCAAGGCCTATCCAACCGAGGGGGATGTCTGGAGATTGGCGCGGCAGAGCGGGCTGGTGGTTGACGTGACGATCAGCGCCCGCCGGTCATCCGTGCATCTGCAGCTCGACAATGATTACGAGATCCGGGCCTGCGCGCCGGAGCCGGAGGAAGATCCCTGGCAGAACCGCGCCGAAGCCGAGCAGGAGTTCAACATCCCGTTCGCGTCCTGACGCAGGAGATCGCGCACCGAAGCCCCGTAGCGGGATGGAGCCTGTAATCGGGATAAAGCTAGCCGCCGGGCAGCCCTGGGAGCAGCCCGCCGGATAGTCGCCATGAAGCAGACCGTTACGAAGCAGACCTTACGGCGTCGCAGTTGCCAGCGAAGCGGTTTCGGCCGGGAGGGCAACACAGGAACGCTTGCGGCTGACGCCGCGGATCGCCCCGGTCACCTTCAGCACCTTCCCTGACGGGCAGGACGCGGCTTGCACCAGCGCGACCTCGTAAGGCGCCAGCATCAACGGTTCGGACTTCAAGACGGTCTGGGCGGAGCACGGCAAAGCAGCCGCGGACAACAACAGCACGGACACCAAGATACGCATGTGGGATGATCCATCAAACCGGCGGACTCATAATAACAACTCGTGTCGAAAGTTTCACGACGGTGTGAAAATTTTTTTGCAGTGCGTGAGCGGCTTCGAAACCACCGCCCCCGCGCCCCCGCCGGACAGCAAAACGCCCGCGGCTTGCGCGGGCGTTTCCAATTCTTTGAAGTCCATATCGCCGCCCCCTGGGGGTCCGCGACGCGGTCAGTACTTGCTGGTTGGGCCACTCCAGCCAAAGCGATAGTTCACACCGACCTTGACGGTATGCTCGTCGCTGTTGAAGCGGCTCCCCACCACCGGGGCTGGACCTCCCGTAAAGGTGGTATTGCCAAAATTATAGTACTGATACTCGGCTTTGGCCGACCAGTTCGGCGCGAACATGTATTCCAGGCCGCCGCCAACGGTATAGCCATCCTTGGTGTTGCCGCTGGTGGTGAACCCGGCGGGCACGCCGGCGACGTTCACGCCGAGCGCATTGCCGTCACGCCAAGCATAACCGCCCTTGGCGTAGAGCAGCGCCGGTCCCCAGGTGTAGCCCAGCCGGCCGGTGACCGAGCCGAGTTGGTTGGCCCCGGTCGAGCTCACCACCGTGGCCCCCGGGAAGCCGAAATTGGTCGTGTTGCGATCCATCCAGCTGTACTGGGCCTCGATACCCAGCACCCAATTCGGCGCGAACTGGTAATCGAACCCGCCCTGGACGCCCCCGAGGAAACGGCCGTTGTTGCCCTCCAGGCTGTTGTTGCCCGCGAAGGCACCGCCGAGATGACCGCCGATATAGAAGCCGGTCCAGTTATAGATCGCCTGTGGCGGGGTGTAGACTGGCGCCTTGGTGTAGGTGCGGGCCGGCATGTCCGCGGCGAATGCCGGCGCAGCCAAAACAGTCAAAGCCACTGCACTCAAAAAAACGCGCTTCATGGGACGTCCCCGTTCTTCGTTTGCGACATCTATCGAACATCATGGCCGCATTTGGGTTGCCCGATGGCGCTGACGCAGCTGTGATTGGTCCGCGCATGTCACCAGCGAGCAACAAAGGCCTTTTGTTCCATAGGCTTCCCGAATATTTCGTGAAGCTGCACGCCTCGCCCGACATTTGGTCGAGATGAGGCGGCAACGCGTTTGAACCCGTCTCGGAGTTGTGATCGACAGGCCGCCCCGACAAGCCCCTGCGACGACGTGGCAGAGATGCAAAGCTGCAGGGAGCGAGCAGCCCGCCAAGTCTGCCCGCGGCCCCCTCATGTTGCTTCCGCCGGCGCCGATCGGCGCCTGCTCATCCGGGCGACGGCGGCGATTGGGCGCGCACTACCGGGTCAGGCTGGCCAGTTCCGGAAACGCAACATAGGTCGATCCGGCACAAAGCTCACCGGCCTCCTCGATCAGGCGATCGAAACGGCCGTCCACGAACACCGCCGCGCGCTCTCGCGGCGAACGGTAGCTCCCGTCGGACTCGCGCGCCGCAAAGCGCAGACAGCTGACATAGCGCAGGCGGCCGCCGACGGTCCTTTGCACAGGCTCTGCCATCACGCCGTCGCGCACACCGACCGGATTGTTCAGATAGGTTTTCAGATAGGCCAGGATTTCACTGCGGTAGTTCGGCGGAAAATGCTGGCTGCCGACGCCGCGATCGCCCGTGTAGGAGATACCGCGGCTATCCTCGCTCATGAACGCCGCGGGACCGCCGCTCGCACATCCCATCAGCAGCAGCGCCAGCAACGCCGGCCACCAGCTCGTTTTCCCCATGCCCACAGCGCCCGACCCTGAAGACCTCTCCACGGGTGCTTCTAGCCCAAAGCAGGCCGCGAGCCTATCCGTCACGCCTCACACCGGCGTCAGCCGGCTGCCGCCGGCCGCGCCCAAGGCGCTCCGGCGGCAGACTCCACTCTATCCGTATCCGTGTCCAGGGATCGCCGCTCACCCGCGGCGGGTCGCCGGGGTCACACGCTTGAGGCTCAGTTTGGCGTGGGCCGACTTCTTCACGGCGGCGTGCGAGACCTTCACGTTGTGGTGATGGCGAAGGTGAGCAACGTGGCGATGCTTGTGGCGGAGCAGCGACGCATGAGGCTTGCCCTTCGCCTTGTCGACGGCCGGCTTCATCTCGTTGCTCTTGTCGCCAGCCTGCGTCCCGCCGACGGTCTTGGAGGCATCGGTCTTCGTCGCCTCGGTCTTCGTTGCATCGGGCTTGGCCGTGCCCGTGGTCTGCGTGGACTTCGCGGACGTATCGGTTTTTGCAGGACCAGCGGCGAAGGCAGGCGCAGCCAGGATGGAAGCGGCGAGCAGCGCGACGGACATTTTCTTCAGCATGGTCGTCTCCGTGATGTGAAGATCTGGAGGCACCATCCCGTCTGGATGGGCTCGTGATCATGGAAACGACGATAAGGAACCGGCGCTGAACCCACCCTGAAGTAAAGCGGGGATTTCGGTTCATCGACATGAAGGGATGGTCATCGAGATGACTAGCCTGTCATCAAGTGGCCAGTATAATGCACCGATCGCGGCGCAAAATCCGCGCAAATGGCCGGGAATATTTCGCAGCTGCGGAAGTTCTTCTCCGCATGCAGTCACCTGTTGGATCGACAACTCGGGAGATACGAATGAAAAAGTCTGCGATCAGGATCGCCACGCTGGCGCTGTTCTCGATGGCCGTGGCCTCCGGGCCGCTGCTTCTGTCTAAGGCCTATGCCGCGGGCAGCGACACCCCGTCGTCGCCGCCGGCCTCGGATTCGTCCAAGAAGAAGAAGGACAAGAGCTCGAGCATCGAAGATCCGAAGTTCCTCGCAGCCTATCGCACGGCCTACACCTCGATCTATGACCGCGGCGACTACGCCACCGCGATCGAACAGCTCAAGGCGCTGAACCGTGAGGACGTCGCCGACGTCGCCAACCTCATTGGCTACTCCTACCGCAAGCTCGGCAACTACCAGGCCTCCAAGCAGTATTACGAGCAGGCGCTGGCGGATGATCCGAACCATGTGCGCACCTGGCAGTATTACGGCCTGTGGCAGCTCGAGCAGGGCAACCGCGAGCAGGCCAGGTACCACCTCGACAAGGTGGCGCAGCTCGCCGGTACCAACAGCGCCGAATATCGCTCGCTGGCCGACGCGCTCGAGAAGCAGCCGGGCACCGGCCTCGTCTACTAAGACGCGATCGGACCAGAGCCGATCTCGACAGTGGCGCAACCCGAAAGGGTTGCGCCATTTTCGTTTGTTGATCGCCACTTGTCGGCTAAGGATGGGGGATGGCTGCAGTCCATTTTCATTTCGTCCTTTGAACGGGAGATTGCCTCGTGGAGCCCTGGCTCGGCGCCGCCCTCGGTTACATCAAGGATTGGCTGGCGTTCCAGGTCGAGGTCTCCGGCCAGCCCGGCTGTATCCTCGCGATCGCTCATCGCGGCGAGATCGTCCTGGAGGCGGCCTATGGCCACGCCAATCTCGACAGCGGCGAGAAGCTGACGCCGCGGCATCGCTTCCGGATCGCCTCGCACACCAAGGCGTTCACGGCCGCCGGCATCATGCGGCTGCGCGAGCAGAAGCGGCTGAAGCTGGACGATCCGGTCGGCGACTACGTCAAGGATCTGCATCCGGACGTCGCCACGGCCACCCTCAGCCAATTGCTGTCGCATACCGCGGGCCTGCTGCGGGATGGAAACGATTCTGGGCAGTTCACCAATGGGCGGCCTTACCTCGACAAGGACGAGTTGCTCGCCGAGTTGAGGCTCGCGCCGGCGATCGAGCCGAACAGCCGCTTCAAATATTCCAACCATGGCTATGGCCTGCTCGGTCTCGTGATCGAGCAGATCACCGGTGAGCCCTACCCTTCCTGGCTGCAGCGCGAGATCATGACGCCACTGGGCTTGCGCGAGAGCGCGCCCGACATGACGCTGCTTGGCAAAGGTGTCCCGTTCGCCCGCGGTCATTCGCGCACCGTGCCGGTGGGCCGCCGCGTGGTCATTCCCGGCGACAACCCGACCCAGGCCATCATGGCCGCCGCCGGCGTGGTCGCCACCGCCGCCGACACCGCGCGCTTCTTCGCCCAGCTCGCGCCCAACTCAAAAAAGAGCCTGCTATCCGTGGCAAGCCGCCGCGAAATGATCCGCCGGCAATGGCGCGTCCCGCAGGATATCGAGGAAGCCTATTACGGCCTCGCGCTGATGAGCGGCACCACCGCGGGCTTCGACTGGTTCGGCCATGGCGGTGGCTTCCAGGGCTATATTTCGCGGACCTCGGTGATCCCTGCACGGGAGATCGCGATCACCGTGCTGACCAACGCCATCGATGGCTGGGCGCCCGGCTGGGCCAACGGCGTCAAGTTCATCCTGCAGGCCTTCGCCACCCATGGCGCGCCCTCGCGCACCACCCGTGACTGGACCGGACGTTGGTGGACGCTGTGGGGCGCCGTCGATCTCGTGCCTTTCAACACGCAGGTGATGGTCGCCAATCCGGTGTTCATCAACCCATTCCTGGATGCCGCCCGCATCGAGGTCACCGGCCGCGATGCCGGCCGCATCGTGCAGGCCGCCGGCTATGCCAGCCATGGCGAAGCGGTGAGACGTGTCCGCACCAAGTCCGGCATCAGCGAGATCTGGCTGGCCGGTGCGCGGGTCCGGCCGGAGCGCGTGCTCCGGGCAGAGATGGAACGCAAATACCCGAAAGGCCGCCGCAAGAAGACGATATAGCCGCGATCACCGGCAGAGCGATCGCGGCATCCGGGGTCATGCTGTGCGCGACGCTCTCTCCACCGTCCTTGCGAGCGCAGCGAAGCAATCCAGAGTCGTGCGCGGGATTCGGGTTTGCTTCGCTGCGCTCGCAACGACGATGGACGAAGCCCTCCCGCATTGGCGACCTGCCTGCCCTACTTCATCAGCGCCTCGGCCTCGCCGCGGAACGCCTGCCGTGCATCGTCGCGCGAATAGAACATGTGGCCGCCCGGATAGACCACGAGCTTCACCCGCGGCGGCCGCGCGAAGGCGGGCAATTGATCGAGCAGGATCTTGGAGCCGTAATACGGCGTCGCGAGGTCGAACAGACCATGTCCGACCAGGAGCTTGAGCTTGGGATCGAGCGCGAGGATCTGCCGAAGTTCGCTGGTCGACTCCGGCGGGCTGATGCCGCGGCCGAAATCCCACGACCGGTTCACCGCCCCGCTCAGAAGTTCGTAGGATCCGTCGGGCCGCCAGTTCAGCTTGCGGGTCGTCAATTCGACAGCCGCGCTGGTGAGCGGCGCCGTCAGCACGTCACCGGAGGGATCGGCGCTGCGTGACCGGCTCGAATCCGGATAGGGATCGATGCCCAGCACCGAGCCGTCATAGCGCCCGGCGATGCGGCCGTTCTTGCGATCGAACTCGCGGCGAAACTCGGAGACGTCGAAGCGGCCGGCCAGCCTGCGGCTGACCGCCGGGTCGATCCCGGTCAGGCTTGCAACTTTGTCCGCGAGCCGGTTGGTCGCGTCCAGATCGGCCTCGCCCTTGACGAGATCGAGCAGGAAATCGCCGCTGGCGTAACGCTCGACGTCGGCGAGATCGGCGCGGGTCACCGGCCCCTTGAGCTGCTTCGCCACGGCGGCATAGCTTGGCAGGCTGGCGACATATTGCATCAGGCTCGAGCCGGAATAGTCGCGGAAATCCATCAGCGGCGACAGCAGGATCAGACCATTGATGCCAATTCCCTGATCGTGCTGCAGGTTGTTCACGATCTTCGGACCGCGAATGCCGCCATAACTCTCGGCCGCGATGAATTTCGGCGATGCCAGCCGGTCGTGCTTCTCCAGCCAGCGGCGAACCACCAGCGCCAGCGAGCGCACATCGCCATCGACCGAGAAGAAGCGCTTGCGGACCTCGTCGCCGGACGCGACGAAGCGGCTGTAGCCGGTGCCGACAGGATCGATGAAGACAAGATCAGTGAAATCGAGCCAGGTGTCGGCATTGGGCATCAGATCAGGCTTCGATGAGGGCGTGATGCTGGCCGCATCGATCGAGATCCGCCACGGCCCGGCGTTTCCGAGCTGCAGATAGGCCGAGGACGCGCCGGGCCCGCCATTGAAGAAGAACGTGACCGGGCGGCTGGCGCGCTCGGTGCCCTCAAGCTGATACGAGGTGTAGGCGATGTCGGCCTGCGGCTCGCTCTTGTCGTCGAACAGGCGGATCGATCCCGCGGTCGCGCTGAAGGACAGCGTGCGGCCGGGCAGTTCGATCGTCTGGCTGGTCGTGGAATCCGCCGGCAGCTTGTGCTGCTCGGCAGCCGACGGCGAGGCCGGCGCGTTGGCGGCGCGGTTGCCGGCGGAACCGCTGCGCGGGCCGCTGCCGGACGCCGCGTGCTCCTGCGCGGCTGCCGGCGCATCCTGGGCATGCAGGGCCGGGCCAGCAACCAAGAGCGCCAGAGCCAACACCGCCAGAGCCGAGACCGCCAGCCCCGAAACCGAAAGACTCGGCCGCACGACCATCGACTTCAAACCCGCCATCAACTCACTCCCTCAGCTGCGCATCAACGCGGTCGCGACCTCATGCAACGCATCAACCGCGGCTTGGGACCAACCTCAACCAACTCTTCCGTGATCCAGGTCACATCGGGGCGATGCCTGTTTCCCCTGGGTATGCTATGCGCTCGAACCTCTCGATCCCCTCCGACGTCCCACCACTGGGACAGCTGCGGTTGGGGACAAGGCGCCGCCGGTTGCGATCACGGAGCTCATCATGAAATTACCGACGTTCATCGTCGCAGCCCTGGCCGGGCTCGCCGCTCTGGCTCTTGCCGGGCCGCCGACGGCTTGGGCCGGGCCCGCCGCCGCTCTGGTCGAGGACGTCCAGGGCGAGGTCGCCGGCGCCGAGCTGATGGATTACGTCGCGCCCGGACAGGTCATCAAGCTCGGCCCCGATGGCGCGGTGGTCATGAGCTATCTCAAATCCTGCCGCCGCGAGAGCGTCAGCGGCGCCGGCAGCGTCACGGTCGGCCCCTCCGAGAGCAAGGTCGACGGCGCGACGCTCAAGAGCGACATCGTCAATTGCGACGCCAGCCACGCGCAGGCGACCTCCCGCGAGACCAGCGAGGTCGCGGCGACGATCGTACGCAGCGTCGGGCCGGATAGCGCGCCGGTGGCACAGGCGGTCATCTACGGCGCGTCACCGATCTTTGAAGCCAAGGGCCGCGGCACCCTGATCGTCGAGCGCATCGACCAGCCCGGCGAGCGTCAGCAGGTCGAGCTCTCCGGCCGGCAATTCAAAGGCCGCTTCTACGATTTTGCCGGCACCAGCCACCCTCTGACTCCGGGTGGTATCTATGCCGCGAGCTTCGGGCCGTCCCGGATCGTCTTCAAGGTCGACGCACAGGCCAAAGCGGGCCCCGGCCCTGCGGTCGGGCGGTTGATCCGGCTCAACTGAGACTGAACGCAGGTGGCGGTGGCGATCGGACGCCGGACGCGCGACGCGCTCGCCGTGATCGTCATCGCGCTGGCCTGCGCGGCGTTGTTTGCGTCGCCGGCGTTCGAGCGCGCCCGCGGCCTGTCGCTGGATGCGCTGACATGGCTGCGCTTCGAGGCCTTCGGCAACCGTCACGACGCCGCAACAAGTCCGGCGGTGGTGGTCGCCATCGACGAGGAGAGCTACCAGGCGGCCCCGTTCAAGGGCGCCCCGCTGCTGACCTGGACCGGCGAAATCGGCCGCGTCCTGACCGCGCTGCTCGACGGCGGCGCCAAGGTGGTCGGCTTCGACATGGTGTTCCAGACCTCGATCGAGCAGTCCGAAATTCCGCTCGGAGACACCACGCTCGGCGAGAAGACCCGCGGCTTCGACCGCGATTTCCTGCGCGCGCTGGCGGCTGCCGCCGGCGGCGGCAAGGTCGTGCTCGGTGAGATCTTCGGCGAGCCGCCGATCCTGCCCGCTCCCGGCCAGCGCATCGCGGTGCGCCAGCAGCAAAATCTACGACCGCTCAACACCTACACCGACAGCGACGATGTCGTCCGCCGGCACCCGCTGACGCTGTCGGCCGAAGGCAAGGCTGTGCCGAGCATGGCGCTGGAATTGGCGGCGCGCAGCCTCGGGCTCGCGCCGCGCATTGCGCCCGATGGCGTGACGCTCGGCGACTACACGGTCCCCGGCAGCGTGGCGGGCACCATGACGCTGAATTTCGCCGGTGGCGCGCAGGATATCCCGACCTATTCCTTCGCCGATTTGCGGAGCTGCGCGCTGAACGGTGACAAGGACTATTTCCGCCGCGAGTTTGCCGGCAAGGTCGTCCTGATCGGCACCGTCGGCATCGAGGATCGCCGGCTGACCTCCAAGCGGTTCGCGACCCGGGCGGAAGGAGCGCGGCGGCCCCGCTGCGTGCTGGGCGAGCGCGCGGTGCCGCAGAGCTTCGCGCGCAGCACGATTGCCGGCGTCTACATCCACGCGACCGCGGTGAACAATTTGGTGCGGCAGGATGCCGCGATCGAGCTGAAGCGGCCGGCGGTGGTCGCGATCGCCACCGCGCTGGCGCTGTTGGCCGCGGCGCTCGCCCGCGTGCTGCGGCCGGCCTCTGCCGCCGCGATCCTGGCGTTGCTGGCCGTCCTCTACACCGCGCTGGCCACCGCCCTCTTCAATCACGCTTATGCGCTGCCGCTTGCGGAGCCGCTCGCAGCCGGCGTGCTCGCGCTGGCGGCCACCACCGGCTATCGCTTCATGGTCACCGACAAGGACCGCAGGCTGCTGCAGAAGAGCTTCGCGTATTATCTGGCGCCGCGCGAGATCGAGCGCATGCTGGCCTCGCGCCGCCTGCCGCAGCTCGGCGGGGAGACCCGCGAGGTCACCGTGTTCTTTTCGGACATTGAGGGCTTCTCACGCATCGCCGAGCAGATGTCGCCGGAACAGCTGATGGCGTTGACCAACGAATATCTGTCGGCGATCACGGACGTGATCGAAAGCCATGACGGCTATGTCGACAAATATATCGGCGACTCCGTGGTCGCGATGTTCGGTGCGCCGCTCGATGACCCCGACCATGCGCGAAGCGCCGCGCGGGCCGCGCTCGACTGCCGGGCCAGGCTCGCCGAGCTGAACCGCACATCGACGGCGTTCCAGGGCATCAAGGTGGCGCAGCGCATCGGCATCAACAGCGGCGCCGCGCTGGTCGGCAATTTCGGCTCGCAACGGCGTTTCAACTATTCGGTCATGAGCGATGCCGTGAACGTGGCCTCGCGGCTCGAAGGCGCCAACAAGTTCTACGGCACCACGATCATCGCCTCCGACAGCACCGTAAAGCTCGCGGGCGACGAATTCGCCTGGCGCGAGCTCGACACGATCCGCGTCAAAGGACGTGAGCAGTCGCTGAGCATCTACGAGCTGCATGGCCGCGCCGACGCGCTGACGCCTCAGGACCGCCGCCTGCTCGACGGCTACGCCGCCGGTCTTGCACATTGGCGCGCCGGAGAGCTTGCGCAGGCTGGGGAGTGCTTTGCTGCTGCCGCAGCGGTCGACACGCCCAGCGCGCTGTTTGCCGCCCGCGTCACCGCCGCCTGTCAGGCCGGCCCCGCCGCCTGGGACCCAGTGCGCGCGCTGCAGGAGAAATGAGAGTTTTTTGAAATGACAGGCTTACGAAATGACAGGCCGATGACATGCTCTTGGCCGAAATGAGTGCCAGCCGGCGCTCAACGCGCTTGCGTCGGCGTCGTCATTCGGCCACGCCGACGTTCCGCCGCCGCATTGCCGCCCTACCGCTCCCGATGGACAAGGACCGCCAAGGTCGGCTAGACGACACGGCGCCTTACCGGCAACCGACCAGCGAGCCCTGCGACGCATGACCACGCCCAAGCGATATGAGCGGATCGCCTTCGTCGCGAGCCCTAGTGCCGAGGCCCAGGCCGCGCTGGCGCAGCTCACCGCCCTCTATGGCAATGCCGATCCGGATCTCGCCGAGGTGGTGGTCGCGCTTGGGGGCGACGGCCTGATGCTGCAGACGCTGCACGACCATATGCGCTCGGGGAAGCCGATCTACGGCATGCATCGCGGCACGGTCGGCTTCCTGATGAACGAATTCAGCACGCACGACCTGCATGGGCGGCTGGCGGCGGCGCAGGAATCGGTGATCCACCCGCTTTTGATGCGGGCCACCGACGCCAGCGGCGTGGTTCACATTCATCACGCCATCAACGAGGTCTATCTGTTCCGCCAGACCGCGCAGACCGCGCGGCTGCGCATTCTGATCGACGAGCGCGAGCGCATGCCGGAGCTGATCGCCGATGGCGTGCTGGTGGCGACCCCGGCGGGCTCCACCGCCTATAATCTCTCGGTGCAGGGTCCGATCCTGCCGATCAATGCAGCACTGCTGGCGCTGACCCCGATCAGCGCCTTCCGGCCGCGGCGCTGGCGCGGCGCCCTGCTCCCGAACACCGCCTATGTGATCATCGAGGTGCTCGAGGGCGACAAGCGCCCGGTGGCGGCGGTGGCCGACCATGACGAGGTCCGCAACGTCCTGCGCGTCGAGGTGCTCTCCGACAAGACGATCTCGATGCGCATGCTGTTCGACGCCGGTCACAGCCTCGAAGAACGCATCCTGAGCGAGCAGTTCGGGTATTAGCGGCAAACCCGTCATATCCCTGGCACGGATGGGCGACGGCCGGAGCCGGCAGGACGCGGGCAATCGCGAGATCCGGGCCGGCGTCTCGTTCGAGCCGAAATCCCTCCACGCGTCATTGCGAGCGCAGCGAAGCAATTCAGAGTCCCGCCCACGACTCTGGATTGCTTCGCTGCGCTCGCAATGACGGGAGAGAGTCGCAAGACACTGACGAGCACGGCGCACGTCGTCCCGGCGCGCCCGAAACAGCCCGGGCCGCAACGCTTTGTTAACCCGGCACTCCGTATGGTTAATGCGCGTTGACCACCGTCACCGGTGATGCCTTCAGGCCGGCCAAATGTATCGCATCGACTTCAACAAGCTGCGCTTCCTCGTCTGCGACGACAACCCGCATATGCGCCGTATCCTGCGCACGCTGTTGCACTCGTTCGGCGCCCGCGAGGTCAATGAAGCCGAGGACGGCGCCACCGCGCTCGAAATGTACACCCATTTCTCGCCCGATATTGTGATCACCGATTGGGCGATGCCGATCTTCGACGGCCTGGAACTGGCACAGATGATTCGCCAGCCGGAAGCCAAGGGCAATCCTTATGCCCCGATCATCATGCTGACAGGGCATTCGGAGAAGCGCCGCGTGACGGTGGCGCGCGATGCCGGCGTGACCGAGTTTCTGGCCAAGCCGATCTCGGCCAAGGGCCTCTACCAGCGCATTCTCAACGTGGTCGCCAATCCCCGGCCCTTCATCAAGACCAAGACCTATTTTGGACCGGACCGGCGCCGCAACACCAACACTGCCTATATCGGCCCCGAGCGCCGCGTCGGCGGCGAGGCTGAGATCTTCCAGCAGCCATCACTTCTGGATAAAGCGCGCTCCGCAGTTTGAAGCCGCGGCAGTGAGCCTCTGTTAACGGCGTCCGGGGATCGCGGACCAGCGCGCCCGCATCCTCGGCTAATGTTCACGGCACTCACAGTGCGCTGGTCGGCATATGCAGGACATCGAGATGGCGAAAGACAAAGCCCCGGCGATCCAGGTCAAGAGCTATCCTACGCATCATGTGATCACCCAGCCCAATCCGCTGAAGAAGGTGCTGAGCCGCGCCGAGGAAAAGGATCTCGATGATCCCGTCGCACGCGCCGAAGCCGCGCTCGCCGGATTGTCCGGCGAGTTCAAGTCATGGATGGACACCGAGGCCGAGCGCCTGACGAAAGCCTACGCGGCCGTGCTCAAGACCGGCTTTGACGACGACGCCTGCGAGGAGATGTTCCGCGCCGCCCACGACATCAAGGGCGATGCCGCGACCTTCGGCTATCCCGCCGCCGCCGAAGTCGCCGACAGCCTGTGCCGGATCATCGAGCATGCGCCCGACCTCGACAAGGTCCCCGCCGAACTGTTCGAGCATCACGTCAACGCCGTCCAGGCGATCGTGCATGACCACACCAGATATCACAGCCCCACCGTCGCCGCCGAGCTGAGCCGGCGGCTCCGCCGCGTCGCCGACGATTACCTGATCCAGGTGAATCGCAACCGCCCGGAGCATCTGGAAGCGATTCTGGCCCCGAGCCTGGTGCCGAGCGATCTTCCCTAGATTGACGGGCAGCGCATCGGCGCATCGCCACGGAAGATTTCTGGATTGCAGCGCTCGCAATGATGATGGGCAGACTGCGTAGATGGGGTAACGGGCCGACCACGCGAACGCGCTCCCAAATAGCGCCGGAGTGAGCGTGCCGCTCGGGTGGTCGGCCCGTTACCCCATCTACGGCATGGAGCCACGCCTCAGGCCGCGATCAGGCCGAACTCCAGTCCGGCGACGAAATCCTCCGCGATGACCTCGTCGCAGAATTCGCGGGCCTCGTCGCGGGCGGATTCGGTGGCGAAGCGGCGCAGCAGGATCAGAAGCGGCTCGGCCGCGTCGCGGTCGGTCGCGCAATGCGTCAGCACGCGTTCGACCATCTTGCGGCGCAGGATGGCCGCGCCGCTCAACGTATCGGCAAACCCATTCTCGCGGCAGACATCCAGCGCGATGGCGAAGGCCTCGAAGGTGGTGTCGGGAATCCCGGCCTTGCGCAACAGCCCCTGCAAACTGGCGCGGCCGCGATCGTTGAGCAGCGACGACACCCGCGCGCGCGGCATGTCGGCGAGCTCCGACAGCGCGGTCTCGAACAATTCGACATTGCCCGACAGCAGCGCGCGCAGGATGAGGCCGGCGGTCAGTTGCGCCGTCGCCCGCAGATGCTGGACGAGGCCACGCAGTTCCTCGCCGCCCGACCGCGCGGCAATCGTGATCGTCGAGCGGTCGCGCGCCTCGCTGGTGATGCGCCCTGCCCGGTCGGCGCTGAGCCAGTTCCGGGCGACCACGAACTGCGCCAGAGTCTCGGAGAGCTTGTCGACCAGCGCCGCACGGGTCGCGGCGGGCAAATCGTCCAGCACCAGCATGGCTTCGCGGATCGCGGCGAGATGGCCGTGGCGCTCGACGATGCGGTCCCAGGAGAACGGCGGCAGTTCAGCATAGGCGTTCTCGATCAGCTCGAGCGCGGCCGCCGCGCTGCCGACTTCGGCGATGGCGGCACAGACCGGCGCCGGCAGGCCGATGCGCCGCGCCACCGCGCATTGGGTTTCAGAATTGCCGGTCGCGACGATGTCGACGAGGTCGGCATCGATCAACAGCGGCGAATGTTCGAGGATGATGGCCGCGACGGACGGCTGGTCGGTGGCGAGCGCCTGAACGATGGCGGCCGGTGCATCCGCCGAGCGGGCGAACACTTCCGCCATGGCCTGGCGCACCAGCGGCGACGGATCGTCGAGGAGCATCAAGAGCGCGCCTTCAGCGGCGCCCCGATCCTCATCAGAGAGATCCGACAGCAACCACGCACGGGCCAGAGCCCGGGTGGCCTCTGCCCGCTCACCGGCGGGCGCGGTTCTGACCCAACTGAGAAACTGCCGAACGATCATGGTCTTTCCGGCTTACGCAACTTGCAAAACAAGGCCACGAGGGCCTCAACAGCACCGAAAATAAACCACGACGCTTAACAAAGCGTTCACCATAAGTGACTGGTTTTGTTGATGTTTTGTTAAGACCGGGCACAATTTCTGCCTTATGATACCGCTCAATGCACCGTTTTGCCGTAATTGGACGGGGAAAATGCGGCTGCAAGCGGCGGCGCAGGGCGCAAACCGAGCGACAAAAAAAGCATCTGTTGGTCAAGTGGGCCTGCCGCCGCACGGCGATCGGCCAACTCCCTCGCCGCGCCCGGCGGCCAGGAGGATGCGCCGTCAATCAGCCAAACAACGATCGTCCCGCCAGGACCAGGACATCCCCACCCGGCGATCGAGTGCGGACCGGAACGAGATTGCTTTGGCTCTCGCGCGGGCCAACCAGCCTCTAGCCTTCGCCCGAGAAAGTCCCGCTGGGATCGCTGAACAGATCGAGCCGGCGCGACGCGCCGGCACTGCCATTGCTGCCCTCGCCCGCGGCATTGGCCGCGGTGGACGCCGACGAGCGGCCCCACAATTCGCGCACGGTCGCGGAGACCGCTTGGTTCGACTGGCCGTCGACCTGGAACAGCGAACGGAATGTCGGATCCGCCGGCCGGCTCGCGCGCGATGCATCGGCGGTGACGGCCGCACCGGACCCCCGCGCGTCCGGAAACATCGACAGGAAGGTCGCGGTGTCCGTGGTCGGCAGCGCCCCACCGCCCGCCGCATTGGCGGACGTCCCGCCGCCATAGAGCGCCAACGCGCCGCGGGTTGTCGAGGAGTTGGCCGCACCGGCATAGCGCGCGTTCAGGACCGAATAGACCTGGCCGACGCTGCGCGCCTGGCCGTCGCGATCGTAGAAGATGGACCGGTTCGCCGCAGCGGCGCTGGGAAAGAGTTGGGCCGCGGACGCGTTGGGCGTCTCCTGAGCGCTGGTGATCAGCTTCGCCGCCCCGCCGACCCCCATGAAATGCGCCATATAGAGTTCGGCATCGGTCGGCCGCCGGCCGATCTTGGCCGTCAGCTGGAAGCTGTTGGATTGCGTCAGCGCGGCCGCCATCGCCGACGACGCCTGCGGATCGTCGCGCAGCTTCATGATCGCCTGTCGCATCGCCGGATCACTGACCGTGTAGTCGCCGGACGAGGTCTTGGTGATCGCGTCGGCATATTGGCCATAGCCGAGATCAGGGCCGGCTTCCTTGACGGTGCCGAGCCAGGTCTGGTCGATGAACTGGTAGAGCCCGCGCGCCGAAGAGGTTGATGCCCCTGCGGTCGGGTTGAAATCCGACTCCATCTTGGCGGTCGACAGCAGATATTCGAAGCTGGCGCCGACGCTGTCGGCCGCCTGCTTGATCGCGCCGGCAACCCGGGCGCGGACGCCATCGAGAATCCCGGTGGGCGATGAGTTGGAGGCGTCGACCGACATGAGATGACCCGCTGTTTGGCAGACGAACGCGCCGGAAACATCAGGCAAAATGCGGCCGTTATGGTTAATGCTCGGTTAACCCGGCGGCCGGATCAGGCCAATGGACGAGCCGTGCGCCAGCGCAGGCAGGTCTCTGACCTACTTGCGATAGACCGCATCGGGATCGAACAGCCTGTCGGCATCGACGAAGACGAGACGGGCCCCGCCATCCGCCTCGGTACGCTCGACCCGGCGATAGAAGCAGGAGCGACGCCCGGTGTGGCAGGCAGCCCCAGTCTGCTCGACACGCAGCCAGACCGCGTCCTGGTCGCAATCCGTCCGCATCTCGATCACGCGCTGGGTCTGGCCCGAACTCTCGCCCTTCCGCCACAAGGCGTTACGAGAGCGGCTGAAATACCAGGCCTCGCCGGTCGCGACCGTGCGGCGCAGCGCCTCGTCGTTCATATGGGCGACCATCAGCACGTCGCCGGTCGCAGCATCGGTGGTGACGCAGGTGACGAGGCCGCCCGCGTCGAATTTCGGCAGGAAGGCCACGCCCTCCTCGCGCTCGGCTGAGGATGAAGACAAGGGAACTCTCGCTTGAAATCCGGGCGCAGCTCACCGTTGCGGCGAGCGCACCATCGACAGGAAACGGCTCTGCTCGGCCGGATTATCGCGGAACATGCCGGTGAAGCGGCTGGTGAAGGTCACCGCGCCATGCTTGGCAACGCCACGCACCGACATGCAGGTGTGCTCGGCCTCGATCATGACGGCGACGCCGCGCGGCTTCAGCACCTCATCGATGGCCGCCGCGATCTGCGCCGTGAGATGCTCCTGCGTCTGCAGGCGGCGGGCGAAGATATCAGTGAGGCGCGCCAGCTTGGACAGGCCCACCACCCGCTCGACGGGCGTATAGGCGATATGCGCCTTGCCGTAGAAGGGCATCATGTGATGCTCGCATTGCGACGTGAACTCGATGTCGCGAATCAGCACGAAATCATCATAGCCGGCGGTTTCGCCGAAAGTGCGGTCGAGCACCTCGGCCGGGCATTGATGATAGCCCTGGTACAGTTCGTCATAGGCTTCGACGACGCGGCGCGGCGTATCGACCAGGCCCTCGCGGGTCGGATCCTCGCCGATATAATTGAGCAGGGTATAGACCGCGGCCTCCGCCTCGGCGCGCGACGGCCGGGGGCGATCAGCCCGCACAGCCGCGGCCAGGAACTCGGCCGGGTCGAGCTCCGCAGCTCGGGCGTTGGCCTCGGACGGCTTGGTCTCCGGCTTGTTCGCGCGCAGTGTCTTGATCAAAGTGTCCATCTCATCTCCGTTCGACCGGCCGGAGATCCGACCGGAGTGTCACCGGCAGAGCGTCACCTTGAGGGCGTCACCTGCAGAGGTGTGACCCGCAGGCTTGGCGCTTGTCGCGCCGGACGCCTGTGGATGTGGCTGGAATTCCTGCCAATCGTTTCCATATAGTCGCAATATAGGGCGATGAAACCCGGCCGCCAAGGCCGACCGCCGGTAATTCCGGGGACGTCAGGCACATGCTGAACGACATCTACAATAAGCGGATCATCGAACTTGCCGGCAATATTCCGCGGCTCGGGCGGCTCGACCACCCCGATGCGACCGCAACCGCCCATTCCAAGCTGTGCGGTTCGACCGTCAAGGTCGACCTCAAGATGGACGGCCCGGTGGTGACCGACTTCGCCCATGACGTGAAAGCCTGTGCCTTGGGCCAGGCCTCCTCCTCGATCATGGCCCGCCACGTGGTCGGTTCCAACGCGGCCGAGCTGCGCGAATTGCGCGAGACCGTCCGCCGGATGCTCAAGGAGAATGGCGCCCCCCCGGAAGGCAAATGGGCCGATATCGCCCTGCTCGAGCCGGTGCGAGACTATAAGGCCCGCCACGCCTCGACCCTGCTGACGTTCGACGCGGTCGTGGATGCCATCAACCAGATCGAAGCCAAGGCCGGGGACAAGGCCCAGGACAGGACGCAGAGCACGGCGGCGGCGACAGCCCAGGGCTGAGGCCGCATCCAGCCCAGCCGAGCGCGACCTGGCGCTCAGAAGCTCGGCCAGTGGACGATCACCCTCTCAAATTCCTGCTTTTCCAACCGAATCTGCTTCGAACCCGACAACGGGTACTCGTAATGAAGACCGTCGCGGTCGGAGCCGGCGACCCTCAATCTCAGCTCCTGCGGGCAATCTTTTGACGAATGGATCGTCAATTCGAAGGGAATCGGGAATCTTGTCCTGGCGTTCGTGACCCTGAACGACTGAAAGGTCACGGCGCCCCTGTCGCCGCGATCTTCCCGGATTTCATCAAGCGAGAAGAACAGCAGTTTTGTCGGCCGGATTCGAAAGCCTCGAAACTGTGATCCGGGGTCCGGAAGCAGCTCTCCGCGCAACGTAGCATCGCAAGCCGCGAATGCTGCCGGCATGCCCAGACCCGCGAAGCCGGCGACCATGACGACGGCAAACGCCGCGGGCAAGGACAAATGTGACACGTCGCTCATGCCCATTGGATGGAGCCGTGGCGCAGTTCACGAAAGCGCAACGGCGGACCGTTTCTTCTCAAGTCCTGGGAGCACGACAGCCCCGGCCCTCGCTTCTGTCTGTACGACGAATCGAAAGAGCCTGAGGGGCCCGCTTATTGTTGCGGGGTCGCCGCGACCGTGGCTGGCGGCAAGGCTTCCGCCGTGCGCGACAGCTGTGCCTTGTCGCGATCGGTCGCCACCGGGAAACGGTCCTGCTGCTTGTCCTTGGCCTTCTCGGGTGCTTTCGGCGCGAGTTCGGCCACCGGCACCGTCCCCTTGGACGGCAGCACGTCGGCAATCATGTCGGTGGTGACGAGATTGGTCAGCCGCAGCTCGGCGCGCGACAGCTCGTGGAGATCCTCCCACGGCGGCACGTTCAGCGCCAGCGACAGCAGATCCCCCGCCCCGCCCATGTCGAACGTGTATTTGGCGAGACGGCCGATGTCGCGTTCGACGATCATGAGGTCCTGCGCCGTGTAGCTCGCGGCCTTGGCGTCGTCGGCACGGTCGCCCATCCAGATCTGGTGGACGCGCACATGAGCCGCGTCGGGGACGTAGCGCGTGGTGCCGGCCAGCAGCAAGAACACGCACATCGACTCGCAATAGGCTTCCGATGCCACCCGCGGCCGGTCATTGGTCCGGCTCGGCCGCAACGTCGTGCCGACCGTGGTACGCAGCTTCAGAGCGCGGAACCGCCGTCCCAGAGTGATGGCGTCGTTGACCGAACCGCCGCTGGAATCGAGCACGAGGCTCGCCCCGCTCAAATCACGCTCCCTGGCAAATTCCTCGAAATCCTTGGGCGTGTCACCGGTGACGATGCCGACCGCGCTGACCCAGCCGCAATTGGGCTCACAGGCCACCCACTCGAACCGCATCGGCAGCTTGCGCTCTTCGAGCGCGCCCCCGGCGCGCGCCGAGTTGGACATGACGGTAATCGCCCCACCGAGCACCGTCCCAAGCGCAGCGACACCGAGAAGCATCCAGCGCATTTCACGCGACCGCAGCAATTTCACGCCCAATCCGCCCCCCTCGCAAAGCTCGGTACGCAGTTCATCGTTTCCTTCGCGGCAAGACCTGACAGACTGGCCTCAAATCCGTTATTAGTCTGTCACATCCTTGTCGAGAAACGTATCCGGGCAATCCCCGACCGTCCAGCTGCGGTGTGCTGCAGCGCCGCTGAAAACCTGTCATTGTTGCATCACGTCACCACAAAAGCGCGCGAGCTGAGGTTCCTTGCCCGGGAACCGATCAAACGTTCGCTCATCGATCCGGCACGGCGCTCATGAAGCCCTCATGTTCTCATCCCGACGGCCATCCGCTGCAACCGTCTCCGGCCTTGCTGGCCCGACTCCCGCGACGCGCCGCGCGCGGGCTGATCTGGCTGTATCGCCACAGCCTGTCGCCGCTGGTCGGCTACAACTGCCGGCATCTGCCGACCTGTTCGGTCTATGCCGATCAGGCCATCGAGGCTTACGGACTATGGGCCGGCGGCTGGATGACGCTCGCCCGTCTGTTGCGCTGCCAGCCGTTCGGCACCTCCGGCATCGACAACATCCCGGCCGAAATGCCTCCCCGCGCCCGCTGGTACCTGCCCTGGCGCTATGCGCGCTGGCGCGGAGTCAACGGGCCGACTTGATGTGCATCGCAGCAGGCGGCCTCCGCGTTGCTTGATCTGCAGCAAGTCAGTTGGGCAAAAAATCGCGCTATGATGATGGCGATGAGATGAGAGGCGGCGCCGCCAAGAGGAACGCCGCCATTCGGTTCTGCATTGATGTGACACTTCCTGTCGGGAGGAAACAACGATGCGCTGGACAATCAGCCCTGGACCTGGCCGGTCCGACAAGAGCCCGGGCCATGACGGAACGGAGCACGACCCGCGCCAGCTGGACATGCTCTGCATCATCGCCCTTGTGATCGTCATCATCGGCGCCTGGCGCTATCTGGCCGACAGCACCACCCTGCCCCCGACCACGACATCCTACATCGTTCCGAGTCAGAGCGTGCATTGGTGAGGCGTGCATGAGGAGGCGACGCGCCCTCACCAGCGCGGCCAGAACATGAAATCGTCGCGGCGCGGCGGCGGCGGATACATGGGAATGAACTCCGGCGGACGCGGCGCGCGGCGCGCACGCGGCGGCTGATAGCTCGTGTCCGCGGGGCCGGTCGCCTCGGCCGAGATCGTCGTGTCGCTCGACGGCGTTCTGACCGACAGCAACAGGTTCGATTCCCGGGTCCGCCAGCGATAACCGATCCCGAAATCCAAAGGCGGCGCGTGCTCGAACAGCGCGGCATAGCCCGGTTGATATTTGTCGGGAAACTTGTCGATCGGCCCGAGATAGCGGCCGAACGGAAAGAACCGCCAGGCCCTTGGATCATAGCTCGCAAGCGGAATGCCGGAATCATCCTGGATGATCGTGGCACTGTTCTTCAGCAGCCAGCTGCGGACCTGCGAGAAGCTGCGCTCGTGCAGCAGATAGGAGGCGCTCTTCAGCAGGCTGTTGGCTGGCGCCAGCGGCTCGCAGAACTTGAGAAAGCCGCTCGCTTTCACTCCAGAGTCCGACAGGTCGGTGGAGAAGTAATCGAGTGTCTTCTCGACGCCATCGGCGCCGGCGAATTTGATGCGGGCGCCCCTGGTCGCGTTGCGTGTCGCCGGCTCGTTGCCGGCATGCAATCCACCGCTCTCATCCAGCCAGATCAGGCTCGCACTTCGGATGGTCTTGCCGGTGCGCGCCAGGAACACGTAGAGGATCGGCAGCGTCCCCTCGATCTCGCCGTCGCGCAGATCCGATTTCATGTTCTTCGTAATGAAGAAGGAGAAGCTCAGGATCGACTGCAAGGAGCGCTCGACATAGGACAGCGCGGGTCCGATGCTGCCGGGCGGCAATCTCGTGAGGTCCGGCACCGGACCCGTCGGTTCGAGCGCGGCCATCACATAGGTCGTGGCCTTCGAATGGAAGGCGTCGGCGTAGAGAAAATCCGGGCCTGAGAAGAAATAGAACATGGCCGGGCGCGGTGCCGCGAGATTGAGATCGGCCCAGCTCCGGATTCGCGACAATTGCCGCTGCTCGAGCAGGTTGAAGGCATTGTCGAGGAAGGCCGCATGGCGCCGCCACGCCGGGTCCTCCGTCACGGCGGCCAGCGGCGATCCCGCTGACGGCGCCATCCCCGCCAGCACGCGCGCGGTGTCGTCGGCCGTGACGGTCTGCGCCCGCACCGGACCGCTCATCGAGATGAGCAGACAGGCGAGGACCAGCCAGGCTTTCGTCAGCACGCCCATGCTCACTCCGATCCCGACACGGCTGCGGCGGCGGCCCGGCCCGGTCGCGCGTGAGCGAACCAATAGATCAGCAGTCCCGAGACCATGGCCAGTGCGCCGAGCCCCGCCTGCCAGGGCCGCGCTGTGACCAGGTAGTAGATCATGAAGCCGGTGACGCCGAGGAAGACCAACGGCGTGATCGGATAGCCCCAGGCCCGGTACGGGCGCGCGAGATCGGGCTTGGTGACGCGCAATGTGATCAGGCCGAGCACCGTCAGGAACGAACAGCACAACAGCGAGAACTGGACGAGATCGAGAACCGCCTCGAAGCTCTCGGTGAACAGCATCAGGGTGGCCACGGCGAGCTGAAACAGGACCGCGTAAGTCGGCGCCCCGTCGCGCGAGCGGCGCGCAAAGACCGCCAACGCCGAAACGTCCTCGCCCATGGTCATCAGCACGCGCGGACCGATCCACATCATCGCGGCGATCGAGGGAATGAGCCCGACGCAGATCATCGCGGCCACGAACCTCCCACCCGTCTCGCCGAAGATGTGAGCGCCAGCGATGCTGGCCACCTGAAGCTGGCCGGCGAGATCCTGCATCGGAACAGCGCGGAGGAACACCGCGTTCAGCGCCATATAGAGCACCAGGACGACCGCCGTGCCGACCAGCAGCGCGCGTGGCAAGGTCCGCTCCGGCGCGTGCAGCTCACCGATGATGTAGGTGGCCGCATTCCAGCCCGAGAAGGCATACATCACGAATACCAGGCCGGTCGCGAACGCGGCACTGGTGACATGGCCGATATCGGCCGCCGCAGGCCGGAACGAGACCGGTTGCGGGACCGTGATGACGTAGCCCGCGATCAGGAAGGCCACGATCAGGCCGAGCTTCAGCACCGTGGACAGCAGCTGGAAATGGCCGGACCGGCGGATGCCGCCGAGCTGCACGGCTGTCACGAGCCACACCGCGCCGACCGCGAGCATGAGCGGGGACACGCCCGGCAGCACCGCGCGGCCATATTCGCCGAAGGCCATCGCCGCGAGCGCGACCGGCGCTGCGAAGCCAACGGTCGCCGACACCCAGCCGGCCATGAAGCCGACCGCCGGGTGGAACGCCCGCGTCAGGAAATTGTACTCGCCGCTCGACCGCGGAAACATGGTGCCAAGCTCGGCGTACGATAGCGCACCGCACAGGGAGACGAGGCCGCCGACGGCCCACAGCACCAGAATGGCAAATCCGGAGGGGATGTCCTTGACCTGAAAGCCGAGGCTGGTGAAGACGCCGACGCCGATCATGTCCGCGATCACGACGGCGGTCGCGACCGGCCATGACACGGACGCCACGACGGAACTGCCTGACCGGCCCGCCCAGGTCGCCTGATCCATCTCGGATGCAGCCATCTCGATCAGGGACGCCAAGCGTCCCTTTCCCCTGCTTTCGGGCCCATGTTCCGGCCGAAGCATTCAAGCATAGTTAACGCGCGTTAAATATGGCGGGCTTCGTTCGTTGAATGGTCATGGCGAACCGATGGCGCTCGCCGGGCGCGGCGCCCTGCATCGGGCGATGCCTCCCACAATCGCGACACAATCGCGTGGTGTGTCGTCGGTGCTGCGCCAGGGTATCCTTAACGCAACCTCAATGACGCCGGCGCAAATTGAGCGAAACCGTTGTCTGCGGGCCGACATCCGGCCCGTTTCCTGGGGACGCATGATCGGGACCGGTTCGAGATCGTCGGGATGTCAGCAGCAGCGCGCCGCAGCGCGGCCGCGTCTGCGTGCCCCCCGCTCGACTCCCCCCTCTCGACGCGCAACCCTTGGCGCCGCTGCTGCGGCGCTCGGCCTGGGCCTGACACTCGGCCTCTCGTTGACACAAGGCAGCCAGGCGCCCGAGCCCGCAGCGCTGGCCGCCAATGCAGCGCCAGCCAGCGAGTTCACCTTCGAACAGCGCTTCCCGCCCCCCGAATTTCGCGATCGCTTTCCAACGGCGAGCGAAAGCCTCGCGCTTCACACACAAGCTGAATTTGCGCCCAAGCCGCCGCCCGCTCAGCTTGTGTCGCTCGAACCGCAGGCGCCGGCGCCTCCCCAGCGCGACAACGTCACCACGCTCGTCAGCATGGCGTCGTCGGCCTTTCCCTATTTCGGCAACAATCCGGCCTCCGACGCCCCCTTCCTCAACGTGTCGAGCGGCGACCGCCGCGGCCACCGCAGCTTTTCGGGGCGGGTCTACTGGCAGGACCAGACCTACAACGACAACCGCGTGCTGGTGCATGTCCCCGAACGATTCGACGCCCGCAAGCCCGGCGTGATCGTGGTGTTCTTCCACGGCAATGGGGCCACGCTGGAGCGCGACGTGCGCGACCGGCAGATGGTGCCGCAGCAGATCACCGACTCCGGCGTCAATGCGGTGCTGCTCGCCCCGCAAATGGCCGTCGACGCCGCCGATTCGAGCGCTGGCAAATTTTGGCAGCCCGGCGGCTTCAAGCGCTTCATGGATGAGGCCGCGGTGCATCTCGCCCGCCTGACCGGAGATCCGGCGAACGTCAAGACCTTCGCCAGCATGCCGATCGTGATCGTCGGCTATAGCGGCGGCTTCCTGCCGACGGCCTGGAGCCTCGAGGTCGGCGGCATCAGCGACCGTGTGCGCGGCGTTGTGCTGCTCGACGCGGTGTACGGCCAACTCGATAAATTCGCCAATTGGATCGAGCGCCATCGCTCAGGCTTCTTTATCAGCTCCTACACCCGCTATACCGCGCACCACGATCAAGAATTGATGGCCATGCTCCGCAGCCGGGGCATCGACGTTCTCGAAGGCGACGTTCTCAAGGGGCAGGATCGGCCACTGCGTCCGGGCAGCGTCGTCTTTGTCGAGACCGATGAAGCCATGACGCATCGGGATTATGTCACGCAGGCGTGGACGCGACTTCCGATCAAGGACGTACTGACGAAAATGGCGGCGGCGCAGCCACCCATCCGGATTGCCGCGAGCACGCCTGAGACGCGCGACAGATAACGACGCGCGATAGATGACCCGCACAGACGCTCAAGCATGAGCTGAGATCGCTGACACACGCTGCGGGCTTCGAAGAGAGATTTCGAACAGAGACTTTCGAAACGCAGATAAAGGCATCTCTCAAAAGAAATCACCGAACACCGAACAAGGATTGCCACCACTCAGAGATCGGCGCCGAGAGGCAATTCACGCCATATAGCCGCCATATAGCGCGTGCACGCAATGTGGCGCGGTTTGGAGTTGCATGCAAATTCCACAAGCGGAACGCGGCAGGCCAGACCTTGCCGCGCTCCCTGACTTCAATCCAGCGTCGGAACGACTCGTCCGCGCTACTGTACGTGCACGCTTACTGAATCGTGCACGCTACTGCATCGTGAAGGTGCCGGACGCCGCGTTGGTGCCCGTCGTTCCATTTCCGCTGCAATTCGGACGACCACCGGTCCCCTTATAAGCGGAGACCGACACGAGGGCGACCGGGAAGGGTCCGAATGGCCCCTGGGACTGATACTGCAAGTCGAACCGACAACCGTTCGCACCGTTCTGATAGCTGACCGAACATTGCAGATCGCTCGAAGCTGCTGATGCGCTGAACGTCACCGTGGCGCCGCTGGCGATGCTTGCCGGCGGGGAGAAGGTGGTGCTCGGCGTGCAGCTCGACGTATCCAGAGTAATAGCCGCCCCAAACGAATTCGTCACCGTGTAGTTGACGCTTACCGTCTGCGCCGATTGTGACGACGCGCTGCCAGCACCGGCAACTGCGATCGCAGCCGCCAGAGCTGCAACGCACGCCCGTCTCGATCCATACTTGTTCATTTAACTCTCCTAAGGTCCACCTTGCGCTGATCTCATGTCGATATCCGACCTCGGAGAAAACGCCATTCCATGAACTGCCACCCGGCGTTTCGCCGATCTGATCGACTCGATTGGCCGACGCGGGCAGAAAGAGAATGAGACCAACACCAAGACCTTCAAATCGACGCGGCGAATAGACACGCCGGACCTTCATCACTCAATCTTAGGTTTTATCAACTTGACACTCAAACGGTGCCATGGAACGCGGTTCCTCTGCAAAGCTGAACAGTTCAATACACGCATTCAGCGCTTGTGATTCCGACATCGACATCATCTTGTATGCCAACGCGTTCGTTCGCCTATCGCAACGCCCTTGTATCCGCATCAAACTCGCACCCGGCACAGCTCCATAAATAATCAACCGACGGTTGAAGCAACCGTGCTCGCGACTCCGATCGATTGCAGTCTAACGCAGAAGTCATCACCGTTCGATCTTGTCACCGCAAAGCTTCATCTACTAACATTGCATTCAGCAGCGCTGAGCCACATCTACGCTTGAGAAAAATGCGCTTACAGGCAGGAAAACGATGAGTTGCAAATGCGAATCGGCATGTGAACGAATTGTGCGGACCACCTCCTTGAGCGAGCTCTCGAACGTGCTGTCAGAAACCCGTCATGAATATGAGCTCGCACATCTCGTCTACAATGCGCGACACTTGCCCCGGACGGAGGAACCGAATCCGCTCTTGCTGCTCACCTATGACGCCGAATGGGTCCAACGCTACAAGACCCAGGACTACTTCCAGATCGATCCCGTGATCAAACACGGCCTGGCGAGCCTGCTTCCGCTCGACTGGAGCAACCTCGAGAGCGGCGAGGCCGACGTGCGCGCGTTCTTCCGTGAAGCCCGATCGTTCGGCGTCGGCCGCAACGGCATGACCATTCCGATCCGCGGTCCTCATGGAGAGCGCGCGTTGTTTTCGCTGACGAGCAATCTCTCTGCTGGCCAATGGCAGACCACGCGTCTCGCGATGATGCGTGACTTCATGATCATCGCGTATTTCTTTCACGATCAGGCCGTGCGGCTCAGCGGCATGCGCGATCTTCCGGGGATGGGACGCCCGCTATCGCGCCGAGAACGCGAGACGCTTCAGCTGGCGGCCCGCGGCTTCGCACCGAAGCAGATTGCCGCCGACCTGCGCGTTTCCACGACAGCTGTCAGGCTCTATCTGCAGACCGCGCGGACCAAGCTCGAATGCACCACGCTGACGCAGGGGATTGCCAAAGCCATCAGCCTCGATCTCATCCGCGCCTGATCCGCTGCAACGGCGCGACGAGCAGACCTCGGACGCGTGATGTGTCGACCGTTGCCAAAACGAACCGATTCAACCGATTGCTCTTTGGTCCGATCCGGCAACGCGACCCCATCTATCGCCTGGACTTGGTCACGCCTGGACTTAGTCACGACAGGACTCGGTCACGACAGGACTTGGTCAGTATCTGATGATCGAGATTCTCACGAGAGCAGATGAGCCGCGCGTTCCCGCCTGGTTCGATCAAATGTTTCGCGGCCGCGCCAAAGTGTTCCATGAACGCCTCCGATGGCGGGTGGTCGTCAGAGACGGCCGCGAAATGGACCGCTACGATGAGCACGAGCGGACCATCTATCTCATGGCCATCGACACCGCCGGACAGGTGGTCGGCTCGTTGCGCCTGCTCCGCGCTGTCGGCGAAACGATGCTGGACAACGAATTCCGCGATTTCTTCTCACCTCCCATTGTCATTCGGAGCGCGGAGATCCTGGAATGCACCCGGTTTTGCGTTCACGGCGACCAGACGTCATCGAAGCCAAATGCAGTCTCCTCAGAGCTCATGATCGGGCTCTGTGAATTCGCGCTTGCCAACGGCATTCGCGAGATCATCGGGCTGTACACCTCCGGGATGACCCGTATTTATCGCCGTGTCGGCTGGGAGCCCCGTGAGATCGCCGTTGCCAAGCCGGAATTCGGGCGTCTCATACTGGGCACCTGGGCCGTATCGACAGCCGCGCTGCAGACCATGACATTGCGAGCAGGCTCTTCTCGCGAACGGGCTCCCTCCGCGCAATGAGCTCGTTGGCTGCCTCACTCGACCGCCACGACATCTCCGTCCTCCAGCCCGGAGAGAATCTGCACCGATGTCGGCGTCGTCACCCCGAGCCGAACTGAACGCTCCTGCGCTTGTCCTGACGTCGAATCGATCAGCTTCACGGTTGTTGCGCCGGATGGGCCGCGCCGGACGGCCCCGATCGGAACGAACAGCGCTCCCGGCCGAGCATCCAGCTCGATGGTCATGCGCGCGGACATTCCGATCCGGATGTCGTCCTTCTTGGTGTCGTCGATCAGAACACGAACGTTGAACATCGCGGTTTGATTGGCGCTGTCCTGGGTTGCTTCGGAGCTGACGCCCACAACATGTCCTCGCAGGGGAAGACCCGGAAATGCATCGCTGGAAATGGCGACAGATTGGCCGATGCGGATTTGATTGACGTCGATTTCGTCGACCTTGCCGTCCACGATCAGGCTCGACAGGTCGGCGACCGAGAACAGCGTTTGGCCCCGCTGGACGCGTGCGCCGGTTTCGACGGTCTGCGGCACCGCTCCGCTCGCATTGACCGCTGGCGGCTTCACGATCACGCCGGCAACCGGCGCACGGACAATCGTGCCGTCCGCCTGACGCTGAACGTCCGCCAATCTCGCCTTCGCATTTTCTAGCTCGAGTTCGGCGAGACGCCGGGAATCGGCCCCGCCCCGCGCCAGGGTCGCGGTCAGGTCCTGCTCCGCCGTCGCGACGGTGAATGCTTGATTGTCGCGCTCCTGCTCGGCCGCCTCGAACTCGACCCGCGAGACGATCCCGCGGTCGTAGAGTTGCCTGGTGTCGTTTACCTTGCGCTCGAGCCGGGCGAGCACGGTCCGAGCAGCCTCCACGCCTCGCCTGGCGCGCGTCACCTCGGGTCCGGCCTCCCAATGCGTCAACGCGTCGAGCGCAATGGCAGCCTTCAAGGTCGCCGACCTGGCTTCCCGCCCCCGGCTCTGGATGTCCTCCGCATTCATGACAATCAGAACGTCCCGTTCGGCGACGGTGTCACCGAGCGCGACCTTCTTCTCAGCGATCGAACCGTCATAGGGCGCCGTAACGGCGACGCTCCGCGCAGGCGCCACGGTGCCCATGGCCACGAGCTGTCGGGTCGCCGTCCCGGCCGAGACCCGGACCGACCGCAGCGCCGGGGATGGCGGCGCGGTGCTGCCAGCCTTGTTGCCCCAGGGCGCTCCCAGCCATGCGGCAGCGGCGCTCAGGATGAGCAGCGCAGCGCCGGCCATGATCAAGCCGTGCCGGCCCCGAGGCGAGCTCGCGCTTGCGGCGAATGGCCCGGAGCGGGTCCCCGGATCGGCATCGTGCAGCAGCGGAACAGGTCCGGCGATTGGGTCGCGGAGTTCTAGTCCGCGAGATCGATGTGCCATGTCTTCAGCGTCGTTCCGAGGGCCATGTCGAGCGTGGTCAGAGCGTTGAGGTAAGCGATGGCGGAGTTCAGCTGCTGCTGCTCGGCATCGCGAAGATCGGCCTCCAACGCGCGGATCTGAAACGCCGACGACCGGCCGGCCCGGAGCTTTTCGTTCTCGATGGCGAGCGCGCGTTCAGCCAGAGTGCGGGCCTTTCTTGCCACTTCGAGCTGACTCCAGGACATCTCGATATCGGTCACCGCTGAGCGCACCTGAAGCTCGACACCCTGCCGGATCGCGGCGAGTTGCAGTTCGGAGGTTCGCAGTGCGGTCGAGGCCTGTACGGCCGGCTGCTCGCGCTGCAGTCCGGTCAGCGGCATGTTGAACTGCACGCCGATGACCCCATCGGCGATGCGCTGGCTGTCTTTGGCCGCAGCGCTGGTGACTGTTCTGCCGCCGAAGCTGCCGCTGGCGAAAACCGAGAGGTCCCACAGCTTCTGGTTCTCAGCGACGGTGAGACCGAGCCTGTTCTGCTCCACCACACAGAGCTGCCCGAGGAAGTCAGGTCGCTCCGACAACGCGATCCGCATGACGTTGCGCAGATCGGGGCGGAGGCGCTCAGGGCTGGTGCTCTCTCCCGCGATCACCGCAGTCCCCAGATCGATCGACAGCAATTGCAGCAGATTCAACCGCGCGATCTCGATGCTCCTGGCCGCGGCGAGCACGCGGATCTGCTGGTTCTCGACATTGGCCTCGCTCTGGACGATCTCGACCGCCGCCATGCGGCCGGCCTGGATCAGCGACCGATTCACGTCGACGAGCTCGCGGGCGCGCTTCAGCGAATTCTGCGCCAATTGCCAGCTTTCCTGCGCCTGCAGCAGACTGCGGTATGCAAGAATGACCTGCCCGATCGTGTTCGAGATCGTCCGCTTGAGATTGAGCCGATTGATCCGTTCGGTCAGGCGCGCGATTCCGAGCGGCGCCATGGTGACCTCGGTGCCTCCGCCGCGCAGCAGAGGCTGGCTGATCGTCACGTCGGCGGTCGATCGTCGCGTCTGGGTCCCCGCGACGTCGGTGAAGGAGGTGTTCCATGCGAAGCCGAGAGTCGCGCCGGTCGGCAGCAAGATACTGGCCCCAGGCGAGACTTGAACGGTGCTGGTGCCGATCGCACCGATCGACTGGCGTACCGCCGATCCGGACACGCCCAATTGCGGTGAGAAACGATCCTCAGCGACGCGAAGATCGAATTTCTGCGCGATCCTGTCGATATAGGCGCTCCTGATGGCGCGGTTGTCGCGCAGTCCGAGAAAGACGGCGTCGGCGAGCGTCAGCGTGGCGCCCTTGATCGGACTGTCCTGCTCATCGGCGGCGCGCTTTTGCGGCATCGGAGGTGGACGGCTGGACCGATGCGCCTGGGCTCCCGCCCCCTCGGCCGGCGCCGCCTGACACCAGGCGCTGACGGTCACGCCCAGAACCAGCGCGCGGAGTCCAAGCCGGGCAAAGCCATGCGGCGCGCGCCGGCTGCGGGGATGGCGGAACGGCGCGGCTGGCGGCCTGAGCACCATGTCATTCCGCTCGCAACGCATCGATGGGATTGAGGTTGGCGGCTCTGACGGCCGGATAAAGACCGAAGAACAGCCCGACACAGACGCTCATCCCGACGCCGAGAGGCAGGGCGGCCCATGCCGGGCTGAATGTCCAGCCGCTGATCTTTGCGAAGGCAAATCCGACGGCCGAGCCGATGATCGTCCCCACGACGGCGCCGATCGCCGACAACAGCATCGACTCGGTCAGGAACATCACCACGATGTCCTGCTGCCTGGCGCCGATCGCGATCCTGACGCCGATTTCGCGCCGCCGCTCCATGACACTCATCAGCATCACGTTCATGACTCCGACGCCTCCGACGATCAAAGAGACGGCGCCAATCGCAAGCAGCAGCAGGCTGTAGATCCGCACCTGCTCGTCGACACTGGCAATCAGTTGCCGCGCGGTCTGGATCTGCAGCGCGCCGCCCTGCGGCACTTGCTGCCGAAAGGCCGCAGCGATCGCCGAACTCGCGACAGCACCGTCGACCCCTGCCGAAAACTTCGCAGCAATGCGCGAGATCGAAACGGCCGACGCCGACACCAAGCGCCGCGCAGCCATCAGCGGAATGACGACGGACCGGCTCAGATCGAGATTGAGGACGAAGTTCTGTTCCGTCGGCTCAAGAACACCGACGACCGTCATGATCTGATCCTGAATCCTGATCTGATCTCCCGGACCGGGCTCCTGCCCTGTCGCAGCTCGCACCTCCCGGGCAATACCAGCTCCAAGAACCACGAACGGCGCAAATCCATCGAGGTCCGAGATCGCACGCCCGCGCGCAAAGTCCGCCTTTGCCAGTTCGAACAACTGATCATTGGATGCGATAAGGGTCGCACCAATGCGTTGGCGCCCGACATGAAGCGTCGTCCCGGCGCTGACGATCGGAGCTGCGCTCGCGATTCCGAAAGACGGCTGCAACAGCATGTGGACGAAGCTCTCCGGAATGGCCGGGAGCCGGGTTGTCGTTCCCACCGCGACGATGCTCAACCGGTCAATTCCCAGGGATTGGAAACGACGCATCGACTCGACGCGTGCCGTGTGCCCAATGTGAAGCATCGCAATCACCGCGGCGGTCCCGATTGCGATTCCAATCAGTGCCAGCAGCGCTCGGCCTCTGAGGAGATGCACGTCGGCGATCGCCTCTCTGATGAGCTCCAGCAGCAGCGGAGACGTCGATACCTCGGTCCCCTCAACAGGGTCCTGCATCGCGCAGCTCATCGCGATTGTCGTCGACGACGCGACCGTCACTCACGACGATTCGACGCGGACAGCGCGCGGCCACCGTCGGATCGTGCGTCACCAGAATGATCGTGGTCCCGTGATTCCTGTTGAGATCGAGAAACAGATTCATGATGCTCTCGGATGTCGCTGTATCGAGGCTCCCGGTCGGCTCATCGGCCAAAATGACGGCCGGTTGCCCTGCCAACGCGCGCGCGATGGCGACGCGCTGGCACTGCCCTCCAGACATCTGGTTCGGGCGGTGGTCGATCCGGTCTTGGAGACCCACCCGCGCCAGAGCGGATCTCGCAATGTCCCGGCGCGCAGGTCGTGACACGCCGCGGTACAGCAGGGGGAGCGCGACATTTTCAAGCGCCGAAAGCCCCGGGAGCAAATTGAACGATTGGAAGACGAAGCCAATCAGCCGATTGCGCAGCCTGGCCTGCTCGTCCGCACCGAGGCGGTCCACCCTGAGGCCGGTAATTTCGATCCGACCCGCGTCCGGTCGATCCAGCAACCCGATCAGGCTCATCAAGGTGCTCTTGCCGGAGCCGGACGCCCCCTTGATCGCGCACAATTCAGATCGGCAGACCACCAGAGAGACGTCCTGAAGAACCGGCAGCGCACCATGCCTGCTCGGATAGGTCTTCGAGACGCCGAAGACGGCAAGTATAGGCCGCTCTATCACGGGGCAGCCTCCGAACCCTCGTCGTTACGGGAGGCCATATCACCGGCGGGCGCGCGTCCGCACAATCTTGCGTTTTCTTAGCTTGACAAGTAGTTCGGCTCGCCCCGCGCGCCTCACAATGCGGCCAACCTTTTGCCGGGGAGGCCTCGCCCTCCCCGGACCTGGCATCACGTCTTGGGCAGCTTCGGCATGTTCTCGACGAAACCATTGAAGCAGGCCAGCCGCTCGTCCTCCTCCTTGGTGAACTTGCAGTCGGCCACCGTCTTCGCCTTCATCGCCTTCGGCTTGGCGGCCGGCGGGATCACGGCGTCATAGCAGTTCAACCGCTCTTTGGTTCCGTCGTCGATCTCCAGGCACGCCTGGAGCTTCACTGCGGCCGATTGCGGCTTGGCCGGCGCGGCGGCCGCGGTCTTCGCACCTTTCGGCTTGACCTGCACCAGCGGGCGATCACCGACCATCGGCGCGTTCTGGGCCAGCGCAGAGGTGCAAAACAGCGCTGCGGCAAGGCTCAATATCGTCTTTTTCATGCCATGTCTCTTTCATCCAAACCGTGGGCGCGCGAGATCGACCCGGTCGAGATGATCCGCCTCCTCTGGCGCCATCTCCGCCCCACAGCCTCCCACCACAGCGGCTTTAATCCGGTCCGACCGGTTTTGCCAAGCGCCAAGCCGCTGATCGCGGGGGACTTCAGGCCAGGACGGCAACGGGCAGCCGCGGCCGGCTGGCCAGGATGGCGAGCAGCGCCAGCATTGCGAAGCCCATCGCGGCATAGCCGGTGGCATCGAGCCAACCGCGCGCGAACAGGCTGCCGCCGAGCGCGGAACCGATCGCCTGGCCGATATAGAGCACGGAGGTGTTGAGCGAGACAGAGGCTGACGCCAGCGGCGGGGCCGCCGCCACGAGGCGGACCTGCTGCATGGAATTGGTGGACGCAAAGCCCAGGCCCCAGATCGCCACGGCAACCGCCATGAGGGAATAGGATCCCGCGCCGAGGGTCCAGACCGCGATTCCAGCAAACAGGAGACAACTGAACAGGAGCGACGTCCGATAGGCTCCCCAGCCGTCGACGATCCGGGTGGCAATGACGACACCGAGGAAGCCGCAGGCCCCGTAGATCGCGAACACCAGCCCGACCTGGTTGGCATCGGCACCGGTCAGCCTGTTCAACAGCGGTCCCATGAAGGTGAAGATGACGAACTGTCCTGACATCTGCAGCGTCGTGATCAGAAGCAGCAGCACGACCATGCGGTTGCGGGCGAGCTCGGTCCAGGTCTTGAGCGCGACAGGCGCGCCTTTCAAGCCCGATGGCAGGCGCCATGTCAGCAGCAGCAGGCTGATCGCGCCGGCCGCCCCCACCGCGAGGTAGGCCGCCCGCCAGCCGGAATGGCTGCCGATGAAGGTGATCAGCGGCAGTCCGACGGCGGCCGCCAGCGACCAGCCGAGAAACACATAAGCGATGGTGCTGCCGCGTGTCTCCACCGGGCTGATCAAGGCTGCGGTGCCCGCGGCCTGCGGCGTATACAGCGCGCCGACCGCCAACATCAGCAACCGCAGTGCGAGCAGACCTGCATAGTCCGGCACGAATGCAGACCCGAGATTGCCCAGGGTCAGCACGAGCAGGGTCGCCGCCAGCAGCTGGCGGCGATCGAAGCGGCTGGTGAGCCACGCCGTCAAAGGCGAACAGATGCAGAGCACCACCGCCCCGAAGGTGATCAGCAGGCCCGCGGTGTGAATGCCGATCCCGAGACCGGCGGCGAGTTCGGGCAACATGCCGGCGGGCGCGAGGACCGAACAGCCGGTGACGATGTTGCCGAGCATCAGTGCCGTCGGGGCGAAGCGGGGGGAAGTCTGATGGGACGTCATCGCACTTCAATAGCAGAAAATTTCATGCACCTGCATGAAATTGTTTCATGGCGGCCATGACATTCTCTTCGATCGCACTCATGGCGCCGGCTGAGCCGCCGCCTGTGGGGACGAGCCTTGCGTCCGGGGAACCGCCGCCCCGGGCGGTTGAGCGACCGCTTTTGACGGCGGACAGGTGTCCGCCAGCCGCTTCAGCGCGCTCTGCAGCCCGTCGCTGGCAACAGGGAACGGCCCGAGCTTGGGACGCGCAGCATTCGCTCCGGCATCGCCGAACTCGACCAGCGGCGCCGCGGCCAACGCCCTGATCTGACCAGCGTTCAGGAAGACGCCCCAGGTTTCGCGGTCGCCGGACCGTCGCGGCGGCCACAGGAAGTTGAGCTTGGCATTGCCGCTCGCCAAGACCAGGCCGGCACCGCCAAGTCCGGTGGGCGCGTTGCGCTCGACATCCAGCTCGAAGCGATCCTGGTCGAAGCAGACCAGCTGCAGCCGCATGGTACGGAACGAGGTCTCGCCGTCCTGGCGCGAAAGAATGGTCTTGTAGACAATGCCCCGGGCAGCGGCCTCGAACATCCAGGAGCTTTCCACACGGTCGCGGCGATCGAGCGCAAACCGCGCGATCTCCTCCCGGGTCAGGATGCGCATGCCCTCGAACGGCACCGATCGCGCCACCGTCAGCAGACCCGGGTCCGCGCCGAGCCGAGCCATGTACCCGAGCACCATCTTGTCGGAGCGCTCCATCGCCCGCTGCATGGCCTGCGCCCTGAGCTCGCGGCTCGGCACCCCGCCGGTGAAGTTCAGGATGACCCGTGGCGAATGCACCGCGAGCGTGACGTCCGGAGCAATCTCGCGCGAGGACGCGCCGAGGATGAGGTAGGGACAGGCCGAGTTGCAGATCGCGCCGCGGGTCCAGACATCGCCGTGCAGCTCGCGCCCGGATTGCTTGAGCCTGGTGCAAGCCTCACCCTCCTGCGGCTCAAGGCCACACTCTTGCAGGGTGGTGCGGCCCACCCGGACGGAGGCCTTCTTCTCACGCAGAATGTTGCCGATTGCGAGCGCCTGCTCGAGATTGCCGCCTGGGGAGTTGAAGTAGATCGGCAGCTTACGGTCGCCGATCTGCTTCATGAACTTGCGGAAACGCGCCGCGGCGCTGTTGTCGATCTTGCCTTCGGCTGCGATCCAGCTGTCGCAGCCCGGTCCGCAGGCGTCAGGCGCGCCTTTGACGAGAGCAAAGGAAATCGCCGCGGCCCCATCCCCGCTCGGACGCGCGGGCGCCCCCGGTCGAGACGCCGGCTTGGCCTGCATTGCTGGCTTGGCCTGATCGGCCGGCTTCGCCTGGGACGCAGGTCTGACCTGGACGGCTGATCTGGCCGGCGCTGCGGGTCTGCCCGTCGGCGCGACCGCCGCCTGCAGCGATGCGCCCGGCACCATCAGCGCGATCAGCACGGCTGCAACCCGAATGCGGCCCCGCCGGAAGAAAACAGACAGCGGCGCCTCCCCTGCAGACACCATCGCCAACGCGTCCCCATATCCCAAACACTTGAAGTTGTATCATACCAGCCCGCCGCGACAATCTCCGCAGCGGCCCGCCGGGTCGGATCGACCGGTTTTCCCGCCCTGCCCCGGGTTGCAGCCTCCGAATCCCCTGCTATACCGCTTGCTCCCGCTTACCTGCGCTCGTTCGCAGGAGTGAGCTCAAGGAGAGAGACATGCCTGACTCGAAATCCCCCGATTCGAAATCCGACCATTCCAAATCCGGCTTCCAGTACAGCCTCAGCAATCTGAAGCCCGCCGCCCCGGTCGAGAAGATCACGATCGCCTTCCCCGACGGGGCCAAGCGCGAATATCCGCGGGGCACCACCGGCCTCGATATTGCCAAGGGCATCTCGCCCTCGCTCGCCAAGCGCACCGTCGCGATGGCGCTGAACGGCGACCTCGCCGACCTCAACGACCCCATCACCGAGGATGCCAAGCTCGAGCTCGTCGACCGCGACGATCCGCGCGCGTTGGAATTGATCCGGCACGATTGCGCGCATGTGCTCGCCGAGGCCGTGCAGTCGCTGTGGCCGGGAACCCAGGTGACGATCGGCCCTGTCATCGAGAACGGGTTCTATTACGACTTCTTCCGCAACGAGCCGTTCACCCCCGAGGATTTCGCCGCGATCGAGAAAAAGATGCGCGAGATCATCGGCCGCGACAAGCCCTTCACCAAGGAGGTGTGGGATCGCGAGAAGACCAAGCAGGTGTTCCGCGACAAGGGCGAGGCGTTCAAGGTCGAGCTGGTCGACGCCATTCCGGGCGACGAGCCGATCAAGATCTACTCCCAGGGCGACTGGTTCGATCTGTGCCGCGGCCCGCACATGACCTCGACGGGGAAGATCGGCAACGCCTTCAAGCTGATGAAGGTGGCGGGCGCGTATTGGCGCGGCGATTCCAACAATCCGATGCTGACCCGCATCTACGGCACCGCCTTCGCCAGGCAGGAGCAGCTCGACGCCTACCTCAAGCAGATCGAGGAGGCGGAGAAGCGCGACCACCGCAAGCTCGGCCGCGAGCTCGATCTGTTCCATTTCCAGGAGGAAGGTCCGGGCGTCGTGTTCTGGCACCCCAAGGGCTGGAGCATCTTCCAGGCGCTGATCGCCTATATGCGGCGGCGCCTCGCCGGCGAGTATGACGAGGTGAATGCGCCGCAGATCCTCGACAAGTCGCTGTGGGAGACCTCCGGTCACTGGAACTGGTACCGCGAGAACATGTTCGCGGCGCAGTCCGCCGGCGACGAGGCCGAGGACAAGCGCTGGTTTGCGCTGAAGCCGATGAACTGCCCGGGTCACGTGCAGATCTTCAAGCATGGGCTGAAGAGCTATCGCGATCTGCCGCTGCGGCTCGCCGAATTCGGCGTCGTGCACCGCTACGAGGCCTCCGGCGCGATGCACGGCTTGATGCGCGTGCGCGGCTTCACCCAGGACGACGCGCACATCTTCTGCACCGAGGATCAGCTCGCCGAGGAATGCCTGAAGATCAACGATCTCATTCTCTCGACCTATTCCGATTTCGGCTTCGAGGGCGAGTTGACGGTGAAGCTGTCGACCCGGCCGGAGAAGCGCGTCGGCACCGACGAGATGTGGGATCATGCCGAGCGCGTGATGGCCACCGTGCTGAACGAGATCAAGGCGCAGCGCAACAACATCCGCACCGAGATCAACCCGGGCGAAGGCGCGTTCTACGGGCCGAAGTTCGAATATGTGCTGCGCGACGCCATCGGCCGCGACTGGCAGTGCGGCACCACGCAGGTCGACTTCAACCTGCCCGAACGGTTCGGCGCCTTCTACATCGACGCCGACGGCGCCAAGAAGGCGCCGGTCATGGTGCATCGCGCGATCTGCGGTTCGATGGAGCGCTTCATCGGCATCCTGATCGAGCACTATGCCGGCAGCTTCCCGCTGTGGCTGGCGCCGACCCAGGTCGTTGTCACCACCATCACCTCGGAAGGCGACGAATACGCCAAGCAGGTGCTGGCGGCGTTGCGCCGGGCGGGGCTGCGGGCGGAGATCGATCTGCGCAACGAGAAGATCAACTACAAGGTCCGCGAGCACTCGCTGCAGAAGATCCCGGCTCTGCTCGTCGTCGGCAAGAAGGAGGCCGAGACACATTCGGTCTCCGTCCGCCGGCTCGGCCGCGACGGCCAGACCGTGATGCCGACGGCGGACGCGATCGCCGCCTTGGTCGACGAGGCGACGCCGCCGGACGTCCAGCGCCGCCAGCGCGAGGCGGCGTGAGGCCTGAATGGCCGCACGAGGCGTAGCCCGCATGAGCGCCCGCCGAAGCCCAACAGGCTTCGGCGCAAGCGACATGCGGGTTCTCTGCCAGGGCCCGTGAGACCCGGGCGGCCGGGCGACGCCTGCTACGCCGACAGGCTGGCCGCAGCATCCGCCCCACGCCCTTCCCTGCCCGCCGCCTGCAGCGCGATCTCGGCGCATTCTGCCATGTAGATAAACATCGTTGCCATCATGTGCGCGAGCGCCTCGCGTCCGCGCGGCAGGATGGTGATGGCGTCCATCGCGGCGCCGCCACGTCTGAGAAGTCCATTGGCCTCGGCTTCGCGCAGCAGCGTCAGCACGTGCTTGCGCGACACCGAAAACTGCTTCGCGAGAGCGTTGATGGACAACGGCACGGCGTCCACAGGCGGAAACGGCCGGTCCGCGGCGCCGGCCAAAGCCAGGCCGAACAGAATGACCATGCCGGCCGTGCGCTCGGCAAACGGCTCCAGCTCTGGCGCGCCGTCGAGCAAGCGAAGCCCGGCGATGAAGCGTTGGCCGAGCTCGCGCACGAAGGTCCTGACGAAGCTGGAATCGCGCAAGGCCGCCCGATAGGCGACAGCAGCCGGGATGACGGCGCTCATGGCGTCGAACTGCCCGCCCCAGCGCTCACGATGCAGCGCCATCAGCCTCTCGGTCGGCACCAGCGGCCGCCGCCGTCGATCCTGACGCGGGGCCGCCGCCACGAGACCGACGGCACGCATCAGCGCCAGCATCGCCTCGCAGCGGCCGGGGCTGCATAGATCGAGCCGCACGCACATGTCCTTCATGGCGCCGACGGTCAGTCCGCGCTCGCCCTCACGCGGCCCGGCATAGTGCAGGTACAGCACGATATGGGGAAACAGCGCCCGCGCCCGGTCGCTCAACAGCGCATTGAGGATACGATCGCCGCGGTACAGGTTGACAGCCGCGGCGGCCGAGGCCCGCATCGCATCGGGAAAGCCAGGCTGGCTGCAAAGACGGAGCACGGCGTCAGGTGACAGTGTCAGCGGGGTCATTCCTACGGCAAATCCGGGCGCTTGCCGGCCAGGGCCGGACGGTGTCGTCATCGTTTTACCGATCAGCCCGATGGTCCACAATCGCGGCGGGGTTGGCTGGCGCGGACGGCTGACCGCCGACCGGCAGTGCCGGCGCAAAGCCGAGAACCGATCAAAACGCCGTGCCGCGGTCTCGTTGCCGGCCCTGGCCCATGCTATCTCTGCCCCGAAACGCAACAGAGACCCACCGACGTGCCCGACGCGATTGAACTCCTCAAGACCCGCCGCTCCGTGAAGCCACGCGAGATGAGCGGTCCCGGCCCCTCGCCCGCCGAGCTCGACACCATCCTGACCATCGGCGCCCGCGTGCCGGACCATGGCAAGCTCGCGCCCTGGCGCTTCATCGTGTTCGAGGGCGACGGCCGCCGCCGCGCCGGCGAGGTGATCGCATCGGTGTTCGCCAAGACGCACCCGCAGGCGACCGCCGCCGAGCTCGAGGTCGAGAAGAACCGCTTCATGGAGGCGCCGCTGGTGATCGGCCTCGTCAGCTTCACCAAGCCGCATCCGAAGGTGCCGGCCTATGAGCAGGAGCTCTCGGCTGGCGCCAGCGCGATGAACATCCTGACCGCGGCGACCGCGCTCGGCTATGGCGGCTGCTGGCTGTCCGGCTGGTTCATGTTCGACCGCGACGTGCTCGACGGCTTCGGCTTGAAGCCGGAGGAGAAGCTCGCCGGCCTCATTCATATCGGCAAGCCGACCAAGCCGAGCGAGGACCGCCCGCGCCCGGCGCTCGCGGACATCGTGACGCGGTTCTGACGGCGACAAGCTCCGCTGTCGTCCCCCCGCGAACACAGGGACCTATGACCACCGGCGGCCTCGGCGACAGACGCTCGTTCGGCACCGCCGGTCGCCACTTGACCCTGTGGTTACGGATCCCGGATCGGCGCGCGCCTGCAGCGCATTTGTCGGAGACGACAGGGAACGTGTGGCCGACAGCGTTGATCTATCATCCTCCCATCACGCCGCCTTCGATGATCGTGCGCCGAACCGCGCCAACAGGCCTGCAATCTCCGCGGCAGGCCTGGCAGCGCTGAACAGATAGCCCTGCACCTGATTGCAGCCTTCGGCGCGCAGCCAGTCGAGCTGCTCTGATGTCTCGACGCCTTCGGCCGTGGTGATGATGTTCAGGCTGCGGCCCAGGCCGGAAATGGCGCGGACGATCGCCAGGCAGTCGGAGCGTTGCGCTAGGTCCTTCACGAAGGAACGGTCGATCTTGATCTTGTCGAACGGGAAGCTTCTGAGATAGCTGAGGCTGGAATAGCCGGTGCCGAAATCGTCCATCGATATGCGGACGCCGAGCTGACGCAGCTGATGCAAGGTCGCCAGATTGGCATCGGTCTCGGCGAGCAGGATCGACTCCGTGATTTCCAGCTCGAGCCGCTCCGGGGCGAGGCTGGATTGCGCCAGCGCCTGCATCACGACCTGCACCAGGTTGCGGCTGCGGAACTGCACCGCCGACAGGTTCACCGCGACCTTGATGCCATCGGGCCATGTCGCCGCCTCGTGGCAGGCCTCGCGCAACACCCACTCGCCGAGCGGCACGATCAGCCCGATGTCCTCGGCAACAGGAATGAACTCCGCCGGCGAGATCATGCCCTTGTCCGGATGGCGCCAGCGCAGCAGGCATTCGAATCCGCTGATGATGTTGCTGGCGACATCGATGAGCGGCTGGTAGTGCAGCTCGAACTCGGCTTGCGCAAAGGCGCGGCGCAGATCGTGCTCCATGTCGCGCCGCTTCTGCGCCTGCAGATCCATCTCCCGCTCGAAAAAGCGGTGCACGCGGCCGCCGTGCTGTTTGGCGCGGTACAGCGCCATGTCGGCATTCTTCATCAGCTCTTCGCAGCTCGTGCCGTCGAGCGGAGACAATGCGATGCCGAT
This sequence comes from Bradyrhizobium denitrificans, assembly GCF_013179005.1. Classification (NCBI taxonomy): domain Bacteria; kingdom Pseudomonadati; phylum Pseudomonadota; class Alphaproteobacteria; order Hyphomicrobiales; family Nitrobacteraceae; genus Bradyrhizobium; species Bradyrhizobium denitrificans. Next base: position 89,453 of record NZ_JABFDP010000017.1, read on the forward strand.
CGAGGCCCCGATGACGAGCTCGTTGCCGTCGATGTCATAGGGCGCGCTGAGCACCGAGATCAGGCGGGCCGCGAACTCGCCGGACTCATCAGCGCCGTCCTGGCTGACGATCGCGGCGAACTCGTCGCCGCCGAGCCGCGCCGCCAGATTGCCGCCGTGCATCTGCTGCTTGAGGCGGCCGGCGACCGCCTGCAGCAGACGATCGCCCATCGGATGGCCGAACGAGTCGTTGACGGTCTTGAACAGGTCGAGGTCGATGCACAATACGGCGAGTGGCCTCGCCCCTGACGCGGCTTCATCGAGCTCCTGCGCCAGGCGCTGCTGGAAAAACTCCCGGTTCGGCAGGCCGGTGAGACCGTCATGATGCGCCATATAGGCAATCCGCGCCTCGGCGCGACGGCGCTCGGTAATGTCGACGATGGCCATCAGCACGCCGTCGCGGCCGTCGTAATTGATCTCGCGTCCGTAGGTCAGGACCTCGATCTCGCTTCCATCGGCTTTGCAGTGGCGGCAGTCGCGGTGAAACAGATCGCCATCGGCCAGCCGCGTCAATGCATCGTCGACCGCGCCCCACTCGCCCGGCGGCCACAGATCCCACACGTTCATGCACAGGAGATCCGCGCGGCTGTAACCATAATGCCGGAGCATCGCATCGTTGACGTTGAGGATCTGCGCAGTCTTCCCGTCGAGGATGCACATCGGCATCGGATTGGCGTCGAACAGCAGCCGGAACGAGGCCTCACGCCGTTTGAGCGCGGTCACGTCGGCAATGGTCATCGAGACGATGTCACCGAACGCATGGACGCCAAGCCGGAGATTGCGGTCGTCGCTGTCGAGCTCGAACTGGTCACTTCCACCATGCGCCACGACCTCGAACAGCCGCGCCATCACGTCCGGGCCGCACAGCACATGGCCGCCCTGCTTCAGGCGGTGCCATTGCAGGTCGCTCGACGGCAGCCTGAGCAGCTCGGCCGCCGCGCGATTGTGATGCACAACCTGGAAATCGCGCGGCGCACCGGCGCTGTCGCGGATGGTCGCAAGCGAGATCACCCCGTCGTCCGTCGTCGAGAAGATCGCATCGAGCAGATTATATTGCGCGGAGCGCTCGTTGATATAGGTCCCCACCAGCGTGCTGCCCCAGCGCGAGCTGGTCGGCAGCGCCAGCACATCATAGGTGCGAACCATGCCATCGCGCACGCAATGCGCCGTCGCCGCATGCGGCTGCCGGCTCGACAGCGCGGAGCTCGCCGCCTCCGTCAGCACCGTGGCGCAATCCGGCGACACGGCTGCGACGGCGATGTCCCATCGCTCGTCCTGCAGCCAATGCTGGACATAACGGCCGCTGCGCGAGATCTCCAGCACGCCACCGTCATTCTTCAACACCGCGATGTGATCGGCGAGACGACCGAGGCTGCCGAGCATCACGTCCTCATAGCGCGGCAATGTCTGGCCCGGCTTCAACGCCGCCTGCCATTTGCGCTTGAGCACCGGGATATCGTCGAAGAGATCGTTGCTGATCTTTTCTGACATCGTCTTGGCGGCACTCATTGCATTCCTCACGTCTTCAGTACGATCCGCCCTGCAGACGGTTCCTGCGTACCCATGCGTCGAGTGCGTCTAATGAGTTGTAAAGGCGGGGTGCGTTCTGCAGGCCACGCGCAACTATGACAGTTTTAAGTGTTTCCATGGTTAGTGCGCGTTAGCGACTATGACGACACGACGCACTACGCCCCCCGAACTCAGGCGGCTCGCTCCTGACCTATGGCGAGGCCTATGTCGCGTTTGTGCGGGCCAACCCCGCGCTCTACAGGCTGATGTTCGGCGAGGGCTTCCCGGCCGTCTCGCAGCACAGCCCAGCGATCCGAGCGCTGCGGACGCGCGGCTACGAGATCATGAAGGTAAGCCTCGCATCCCGGCTGCCCGCTGCCGAGCTGCCGATTGCGGGATTGTTTCTGTGGGCGCTCGTGCATGGACTCGGATTGCTTCTCGTTGACGGCCAGATCGTCCGCGGTGACGATCGGAATGACGTCATCCGCCGGGTTCTGACGCTGGCAGGAACGGGCCTGATGCAGGGCCAAGGACGTGTCGATGGACCTCCAGCCCGGCCGCCGTCGCGCCCTAAGCCGAAGCCGAAAGCACAGCCGGTTCGCTGAGCGACAACGGTGACCGTGGTCTCGCGCGAGAGAGAGCGCGCGAGACGGCGGCGCCGCGCTGTCGCTGATCCCGGCGCCCGCGCGCTCCTGATATTTTCGTTTGGCAAGGTCCGGCCGGCGGTGTTAGCCTGACGATTGTGACGGCCATGTCGCACATCTCTTTTCATGTTACGTCTTTTCACGTCACGAAGACCATTATTGTGAGCGGTCCAGGTGGATACAGGTCCGGCGGACGGCCGGCTCATTGCAGTCATTGAATCGATCTATGACGCGGCATCGGATCCGCTGCGCTGGCCACAGGCGCTGAAGGCAATCGCCGACCAGTTCGGCGATGCCGGCGCCCTGCTGATGTGGCGCCGAGCCGACAATTCCTACGCCACGATCGTGTCACCTGATCTCGTCGAGGCTCAGCGGGACTACGAAGCCAACGGCTGGATGATGCGCGACACGGGCGCGTTGCGGGCCACCGAGCGCGGCTATTTTTTCAGCGGACATCCCTACGCGACCCGCCACCTTTGCTCGGAGCAGGAAATCGACACCGATTCGTTCTTCGTGCAGTTCAGGATCAGGCATGGTCTCGGCCCCTTTGCCGGCGTGGCGGTGTCGCCCGATGCCGAGATCGGCGTGCTGCTCAGCCTGCAAGGCAAGGTGGGCCGGCGCGACTATTCGGATGCGGAGCTCGATTTGCTCAGCCGCATCGGACAGCATGTCGAGAAATCACTTCGCCTCACCATCCGGCTGATCGATGCGGAGCTTGCCAAGTTCGGGCTCGGCGATGCGCTGGCGCGGCTCGGCATCGGCGTGTTCGTGCTCGATTCCCTGGGCCGCGTCGTGTTCTGCAATCCTGCCGGACAGGCTCTGCTGGGGGGCGACCTGCAGATCGCGCGCGATCGGCTGCGCATCCGAACCGGAGCGTCAGGCGCGGCGATCGACGACATGATCGCCCTTGCCGCGCGCGACGATCACCGTCATGTCGTTGCCGACCCCAAGCCGATCCTTGTCAGTTCCGGCACGACGAGCCGGCTCGTCGTGTATCTGTTGCCGATCTCGCCGCAAGCGAGCCCGGCCCAGATGTTGTTCTCCGATGCGCGCACCATGGTGCTCGCGATCCAGCAGAAGCTCGATGAGCCGGCGGATCCGGCCGTCATCCGCGACGTCCTCGGATTGACGCTGGGCGAGGCCCGGGTCGCCGCCCTGGTCGGCGCCGGACTGCCGCCGAGGGATGCCGCCAACCGGCTGGGCATCGCCGAAGACACGGCGCGCAACGTGCTCAAGCGGGTGTTCCAGAAGGTCGGCATTTCCCGGCAGAGCGAGCTGGTGGGTCTGCTGGCAAGGCTGGTGCTGCGCTAGAGCATGATCCGGAAAAGTGGAAACCGGTTTTCCGAGAAGATCATGCGCAAGGAAAGTTCATCGGCAAGACGTTCGTGCCGAAGGCAGGTCATGCCAGAGGGTCGAGAGCGACCTCGACGAGCAGCGTCAGCCCGGTGGCATCGCGCGCGATCCTCAGCCCGCACAGGTCGAAGCCGGCTTCTGCGACCAGCCGCGCGATGTCGGCCTCGGACCTGTGGATCAGGTGCCAGTTCGCAATCGCCTCCATCCAGCACCGGAACGGGTTGCCTTCGGCGATATTGGTGAACAGAACCGATCCCCTGAAGGTGAGCAGGCGCTCCCGGATGTCCTTGAGCAGCACGACGATCATGCGATCGTCCAGATAGTCGAACAACCCGCCGCACACGACGCGTTCGAACGGGCCGTCGTCCTGAGCCTTGCGCAGCCCCCTGCGGACGTCTGCGCAGATGGTGCGAACGTCGCAATATCGCCGGAGCCGATCCTCGGCGAGCAGCAACGCGTCCTGATCCAGGTCGAGGAGCACGATGTGCGACCGTTCGAACCGATGCGGGCCAAGGTTGAAATCAGCGCCGCCGCCGCAGCCCAGCGCAAGGATGTTGGCCGGCGTGACGGCGCTCATCCGCTGATACTGCCACCAGATCTTGTTGCGGTGCTGTTGGCCGATCACAGTGTTCAGCGCATACCAATCGATCCAACTGCGGGGGTCGGCGCCGGTGGGAAGCTCGGCTCCTTGGACGAGAAGCTCTATGGTCTCGAAATCGCCAGGATAGCCCCGCGGCCATTCGCGCAGGCGGCGCACGAAGGGCGATGCGGCCTGCAGCCTGATCGCAGCCTGCAGCACGTCCTGGATGTCGCGCGATCGCCACAGCTCCCGCGGATGCCGCGCCAGCGCGGCGCAGAGCGCGTGCATGTGTGACACGGTGCCGTGCATCGCCTCCGCCGGATTCGTCGGCATCGACGCGAAAAACCGGCAGAACGCGGCAACCTCGCGCTCCAGATCCGAAAGGTCCAGCCTGTCCAAGATATCGCTCTTCCCAGCCCACCGACGAGCTTGAGCAGTGCCACCGCCGGCGTGATCCGGCATGACCCAAATGGGCTAAGAGCGCGACGGGATGAGCGGCTCTGCGGGCTACGGCACCTGCGCGCTCAGCGCGCCAGGACCTCGACTTCGCCGTCGACGCCGTTGACGACGCTGAAGGAGCGCTCGAACACCTTGCCTTCGTTCTTGGCGATGGCGCGGTAGTCGCCTTCGGACAGCACGACCTTCGGGAAGGCGCCGATCGATTCCTTGATCACGTCGCCGCCGGGGTTGATGACCGACCAGGCGGTATTGGCGAGCGCCTCGCCGCCTTTGTCGGAGACGAGCTTCAAGGTGATCACGGCGGCGCGGTGGGTGACGGTGACGTCCGTCAGCTTGCTGGCCTGGACGCGAATGTCGGAGCGCACCACCGAGTTGGCGTCGCCATAATTGGAGACGATGTAGTAGGTGCCCTCGGGCAGCATCAGCACGTCGCCGGCCGCGACGTTGGGAACGATCGGCGCCCGCTCGCGGCCGTCGAACTGGCTGCCCTTGTAGATGGCGAAGGAGATCTGGTTCGGCGGGATCTTGCTGGTTCCCACCCGCCCTTCGAGCCGCAATCCGCCGGCCGGCAGCACGAACGACTCGCGATCGGTTTCCGCCTTCAGGTTCACCGCCCTGACGGCGCTGACGAGACCGAGGGCGACATGAACGACGTAATTGCCGGGCGGCAGCACGATATTGGGCGTCGCGCCACGATCCTCGCGCAGCATCTTGAAGGCGCCGCTCTCGTCCGGCCGGTCGGCGAAGACGCGCCAGACGAGACCGCCATTGATGTTCGGCAGATCCTTGCCGTAGCGCGCCGACAGCGACAAGACGCCCTGGTTGGGCGCCGCCGGCGGCGGGGCTGCGACCGGCGGCGGTCCAGCCGGCGCGCCCGGTGGAATCGCGGCGACCGGCGGCCCCGGCAAGGCCTGCGGCACGGCTGGTGGAGGCGCGACAGGACCGGCACCGGGGCCAGAAGGCGGCGCCAGATTGATCGCCGGCCCGGGGTCGGGCACCGACGCGGGCGGAACCGGCGGCGGCCGATCACTGAACAGCTGGGCTGCGGCGGGCGATATCGCAAGGCCGGTGAGCGGGCACGACAAGGCGAGCACCAGCCAAAGCCGCCCGCTGCGCCGGAATCTGGAGAACCCGCGACCTGTCGTCATCATCCTGCTTTTGACCGAAAACGCGGCAAATTCAAGCCTCTACTGAGCGCACCCGGAGACCCCCCGCCGCGCATCCCCGCTCGCGCCTGTTGTCAGCTTGCGCGGCCGCTCATTGCGGCAACATCAAATCGGCGGCATCTCGTAGCGCCGTCAACCGGTATAAAACGTGCTTCTGGTAGGATTGGGTTGAGACTCGGTGACGATGTGCCGCGGGCCGGTTCCTCGTCCCCGAATGGCGTATGCGTGGAGATGACCGTGCTGGACATGTTGATGGGACGCCGCCAGAGCGGAGCAGAGGAGAACAATGTCGGTCTTGGCACGATTCGCAAGCCGGTGATCGGCCTCGCCCTTGGCGGCGGCGCAGCCCGCGGCTTCGCCCATATCGGGGTGATCCGGACTCTGATGGCGCATGGCATCGTGCCCGATGTCGTCGTCGGAACCTCCATCGGTGCCGTGGTCGGCGGGGCCTATGCGGCCGGCCAGCTCGACACGCTCGAGGAATGGGCGCGCAGCCTGCAGATGCGCAACGTGCTCGGCTATCTCGACATCCGTCTCAACGGCTCCGGCCTGATCGGCGGCGAGAAGCTCGCCGCCCAGCTCGAGGCGTCGCTCGGGCGGGTCGCCATCGAAGAACTGCCCATGAAGGTCGCCACGGTCGCGACCGAGATTCGCACCGGACATGAGATCTGGCTGACCCATGGCAGCCTGGTGGACGCGATGCGCGCCTCCTATGCCCTGCCCGGCATCTTTGCGCCGGTGCTGATCGGCGACCGCTGGCTGGTCGACGGCGCCATGGTCAATCCGGTGCCGGTGTCGGCCGCGCGCGCGCTCGGCGCCGAGATCGTGATCGCCGCCAACCTGTCGAGCGACGTGTTCACGCATTCGACCACGATCTATTCGCATGGCCAGCCGGTCGAGGTGCCGGAGACAGTGATGGAGAGCGCGCCGCCGCGGCGCCGCTTCGGCAAGCTGTTCTCGCCCGAGCGCGCGGTGAAGCGGCAGTTCTTCGGCGGCGGCGGCCGGCCGGGCATCTCCTCGGTGATGGTGGACGCCTTCAACATCATGCAGGACCGCATCACCCGTGCCCGCCTCGCCGGCGACCCGCCGGACCTGTTGATCTCGCCACGCGTCGGCCAGATCGGCTGGTTCGATTTTCATCGCGCAGCCGATCTGATCGCGTTCGGCACCAGGGCGGCCGAACGTGCGCTGGATTCGATCCAGGAGGCGATCGGCCAGCCGACCGGAGCCGCAGCGCCGACCACCGGCAGCGGGGCTACGCCGTCTTGATGTACTGACGCAGCGCTTCCTGCTCGGCCTCATATTCCTGGACGCGCCATTTCACGACGTCGCCGATCGAGATCAGCCCGACCACCAGTCCGCCGTCGATGACCGGCAGATGGCGGAACTTGCCGGTGGTCATCGTCTCCATGATCGACGCAACCGTGTCGGCCGGCCGGCAGCTGACGACGCGGCGCGTCATCACGCCGGATACGGGCTCGGTGAGAACCGCGGCACCGCGCTCGCCGAGCGAGCGCACAATGTCGCGCTCGGAGAGGATGCCCTCCATCCGCGAGCCCGACATCACCAACACCGCGCCGATCTTGCGGTCGGCGAGCAGCTTGGCGGCGTCGGCAAGTGTGGTCTGGGGCTCGACGCTCTCGACCTGATGGCCCTTGATGTCGAGGATCGCACGTACTGTCATTGCTCGTCTCCTTGGAAGGCCGGTGCGCCCTTCTCATCGAGGCGTCGTGACGGCCGATGCTTGCAGCAGATTTCAGTCAGCGAGTCTTGAGGTAGCGAGTCTTACTCTTGAGGCAGCGAGTCTTAGAGAAGTTGGTCTTAGAGAAGTTGGTCGACGACGTGGCTGCGAGCCGCACCATGCGTCTCGGACCGCATCTCACGCAGCGTCCATCGAGAGTCTGCGTCCATCGACAGTCTGGCAATGCACCAGTCGCGCTCTGGTTGAATCGCGCCGGCAGGCCGCATCATGACCTCATGAAAACAGCCCGCTCTGTTCGCCCGGAGTCGTGCCCCGGTTGCACCTGTCGCAAATGATGAATGAAATCGGCGCCGCTCGCAAGCGCAGGATCGCGGCAACTAACGATCGATGACATCCGACGGCAGCGCAGGTGCAGCATCATCACGCACATGCGTGATCGGATCGAACAGCGCGAACAGGATGAGGCCGGCGACAAAGCCGCCGATGTGGGCCTGCCAAGCCACATTGGCCCCCTCGGCGCCGATCGACAGGCCGCCAGCGCCGAACACGATGTTGACGCCGAACCAGATCGCCAGGAACGCCAGCACCCGCGGATTGCGCAGCGCACGCGACAGCGACAGCGCCGGCACGCGCGCCGCCACATCCGCATCGCCGCGGCTGAAGGACAGAAAGCTGCCCTTCACGAACGCAAAGCGCATCGCGGCCGCCATCGTCCCGGACACCGAGGCCGAGGCGCCGATCATCGGGGCCAGCGCGTGCTCATGGGTGAGCAGATGCGCCAGCGCGCCGGCGGCCGCCGTGACCGCCATGAACAGATAGAACCTGAATGCGCCGAAGCGGCGCGCCAGCGCGCTGCCGAACGGCAGCAGCCACAGCACGTTGAAGCCGATATGCGTCAGATTGGCGTGCAGCAGCGAATAGGTGACGAACGTCCAGACCTTGGCCGGCGTCCCGCCGGGAAACGCCCCATCCATCAGCGTGGGGTCGTATCGTTTCGGGACGAAGGCGAACAGGTCGATGATCAACGTGTCCCAATCCTCCGGCAGCAGGACGCGCAGATGGATGGCCGCGATCAGGACGATGTAGGCGGTCAGCGCCCCCGGCAGGTTCAGGATCGGTTCCCGCGACGTGGCCAGCGGCGGATCTTGCGGGAGGTCTGACGGGGAATCCAAAACGAACGCCTTCCACGGGAGGAACAGACCCGTCAGATAGGCGGCTTCCGCCGATCTGCGCAAGCGCGCACATGCAGAGTTGATGACGAGCGCGGCCGGCGGCGCGAGCCGCGACCCAAGCGACTAAAACAATGGACTAAATGAATGGGACCAATCAAAGCGACCAAATGAAAGAGGGAGGGTTCTGAGAAAACCCTCCCTCGAGATCCGCCAGCCTTTCCGTCGCGGGAAGCCCGGGGGTCGTTCCCCACCCCTCCCCGTCGCGGTGACCGGACTGTTTGACGCCGCCTCGTGTCTTCAACCGATCCGCGGCGGACCTTCCACCTTCCGCCGCGATTTGGTGAACGCGATCTTAACGGCCCCAACGCCTTCGCCAAGCACATCGTTAATTTAACCTTAACGCGCGGAAGCCGAGGAGAAGGCCGGCACGATCGCACCATCGGCATGGACGCTGCACAGCCCCTCCTGCACAACAAACCAGGGAGGCGCCTGGACGAAAACGAGACAGCGATGTCTCGGGAGCGTCGACGGCGCGAGGGGTCATCCAGATGAAACATCCGTCCAATCGCGAGTTCTTCGCCTATTGGAACGATCGGCGCGGCCATGCCAAGGCGCCGGAGCGCGGCGACTTCGAACCCGCTGCCGTGCGCGAACTGCTCGGCGACAGCTTTGTCCTGTCCTGCGATGCCGACAGCGGCTTTCCGTTCCGCATGGCCGGCACCCGGCTGTGCGCCCTGCTCGGCGGCGATGTGAAGGACAAGAGCTTTCCGGCGCATTTCGCGCCGGCGAGCCGCCGCGAGATCGAGGAGATCACGACCGTCGTCTGCGAGGAGACGCTGCCCGCCATTGCGGGCGTGACCGCACAGGCCCCCGATCGCACGACCGCCCATTTCGAGCTGCTGCTGCTGCCATTCGCCACGCGGGCGCATGAACCGATCAGCCTGACCGGCCTGCTCGCGCCGTTCGAAACGCCGCAAGGCGCGCTCGGACCGCTGGAGATCGCGTCCTGGCGTTACCTCCATGTGCCAACCGAGCCGATCGTGCCGCGCGCGCTGCGCAAGCTCGCCCTCGCCCGCGGCCTGATGGTCTATGAAGGGCTGCGCTGAGGGCTGTCGTCGCCCGAAGCGCCCCCGAATGATGCGGGCCCGCGCTCACCTTGGCTTACATAGTTCCCGCAAAACGCGAACCACATGCATAAGCGCGGTGCTGCGATAACGCTGAATTAACCCTGCAGCATTTAGTTTCGTTGCTGGATCGTCCGGCCCTGTTAAGAGCCGGCTTTGAGTGGCGAAACATGGCGTTGCCGAACAAAAAACTGTCTCTGCCGGCCGCCGAGGAGCGTCGCCGTTTCCAGCGGGTCAAGGTCCACCTGCTCGGCCGCTACATGCTGCCGGATCGCCGTGAGTTTCCCTGCCAGGTGATCAACATGTCGCCCGGCGGCTTGGCGCTGCTGGCGCCCGGCATCGGCAATGTCGGCGACCGCGTGATCGCCTATCTCGACCATATCGGCCGTGTCGAGGGCAAGATCACCCGCATCATCGACAACGGCTTTGCGATGACGATCGGCGCGACCGCGCGCAAGCGCGACAAGCTCGCCGCCCAGCTCACCTGGCTCGCCAATCGCGACATACTCAATCTGCCGGAGGATCGCCGCCACGACCGCATCATTCCGCGCAACCCGATCGCGGTGCTGACGCTCGAGGACGGCACCAAGATGACCTGCCGCATCATCGACATGTCGCTGTCGGGCGCGGCCATTGCCGCCGAGACCCGGCCGCCGATGAAATCGCAGGTGATGCTCGGCCGCGTGCAGGCGCGCGTGGTGCGAAATCTCGAAGGCGGCTTCGCCATCGAGTTTGTCCATCCGCAGCTTGCCGAAACGCTCGAAGAGAGCGTTACCGCGCGGTAAAGCCGCAAGTTCCGCAAATCCCGCAACTCCACGGGGCACACGGCGTCCGCCATCGCGGGCGCCGTGTCGCGTTCGGCCACCGCCCAAGCCATCCATTGCAGTTAATGAGCGCGACTGAGCGCGCGCGCGACGCTGCAATAACAGCCCTGCGCGGCTTAATGCAGCGCATTTGAACTAACTGCGATCGATTCAAATTTTAGGCTTATTCGATTCAACAGGGATTCGAATTATCCCTTTGTTTTATTTGGATTTACGTCAAATCCATCGTGGCGATTTAGCGGCAGCGAAAAATCTTTGTGAGACACATGGTCCCAACAAAACGGGGGCCAAAATGGTCAAGCGGACGGGACAGGCGAAAGGATTGGCGGTGATCGCCATCCTGATGGCGATGGGGGCAGCTGCCCATGCCGGTGATGACCGGGTGCTGTATGCGAGCCTCGGCGACACCACGCGGGCCCCGATCGGTTGGATCGAGTTCTGCACCGAGACCCCTGAGGAGTGCCGCGGCGGCGCGTCACAGCCCCGCGACATCGTGCTGTCCCAGACGGCGTGGCGCGACCTGATAAAAGTCAATCGCTGGGTGAACGAGAACGTCAAGCCGATCACCGACATGGACCATTGGGGCGTGGTCGAGAAATGGTCGCTGCCGACCGACGGTTACGGCGACTGCGAGGATTACGTGCTGTTGAAGCGCAAGCTGCTGATCGATGCCGGCTGGCCCCGCGAGGCGCTGCTGATCACGGTGGTGCGCGACAAGAAGGGTGAGGGACACGCGGTCCTCACCGTGAAGACCGACAAGGGCGAGTACGTTCTCGACAATCAGAACGAGAACGTCGTCGCCTGGACCGAGACCGGCTACCGCTTCGTCAAGCGGCAGTCGCAGAGCGACCCGAATGTCTGGGTTTCGCTCGGCGACGGTCGCCCGGCCGTGGCAACCGCCAGCGCGAAGGAGCGCTGATCAGAGAGGCTTCGAGACCACATCATTCGAGTTACGCGACCCGGTCACATCCCCACCCCTCCCCGTCCCAGACCGGTTCGCGCGCGGCCAGGCCTCCCCCAAGGCCTGGCCGCAACTTTTTCCAGGCCTTGCTTGGCCCGGAGGCCAAGCCGCAGCGCGCTTGCTCCGGCCGGCAAACATCGACCAGCGCGATGGCGACATCTGGGGGCGGCAATGGATGTGGCGGTCGATGCATGGGATCGCGACGAGGGGTTTCGGCGTGGTCGTGGCAAGCAGCCCCTGTTAGCTTCGCATGGCGGGCTCGAACGCCACGCAGCGCGCCGCCGAAGGCACGCAGTCCTGGCCGAGCGCCGCTGCAAACGTTGGCTGCAACTTTTTTCGGCCTTGCTTCGCGTGTAGGTTCAAGCTCGGGCCGACTCGGCCAACCCAACTTTGTTTTCCCGGAACCGTCGGGGTCAGGTGATTGGCATGATGATCCTCCTGCGAAGCGCGACGCTGCTGGCCGTGGCCCTGACGCTGGCGAATTGCTGCATGTCGGGAACCGGCTGCACCGGGCCGCTGGCCTCGGCCGACGCGCCCGCGGGAGCTCCAGCGATGGCGGCTGCGCCGACCGGCGCCGGCCCGCAGACGGCCATCGCTGCGGCCGATCTGGACGGACGGCTTGCCTCCTCAGATACCGATCTGGTCACGGAGCCGGATATCAGCTCGCCGCGCAAAGGCGGCAAGCGCAGCAGAGGCGACTCGCGGGTCGACGTGATGTCCTCGCAATCAGGCTCGGCCTCCCGCGGCCGGATGAGCTGGGAGGAAGAACAGGCCGCAGACCTCGCCGACGAGGCGCGCTTGAAGCAGAAGCTCACGATCTGCCGGAACTGCAACTCCCCCCAATAGACACTGCCCCTCCGACGTTGCTGGCGCTGACGGCCTGAAGCGGCGCCGGCCCCGGCACCGACCGCAACATATCGGCACGACGCGGCCGTGCGGTTGCCCCGCCGCGTCCAACTCCGCCCGAGTTCGCGACCGCAGGCGCGGGCGCACGGCACGGGCGCCGTTTTTTGGACGCACGAGCCTCTCTTTTGTCGGATTCCCCGATCAAACCCTCAGGACTTGGTTCGTCCGTTAGGCACCAATGATCCGGGCTGAGCGGACAACATCCTTTGCTCGAGCTTTCCGCCTCTCCCGCATTTCGGGAGTGAATCCGAGAACCTGTTTTCGATTAGGGTGGTTTCGTGATGAACCCGGTGACGCGCGACACCAGACTGTATCTCGACAAATCCAGCACCAGCCCCGCGAGGAGCTCGCACCCGATCGCGCTCGCGGCCGCCACCTTGGCGGTGCTGATCGCCGGCATCGGCGGTATCATGCTATGGCGAGCCTATGGCGGTAGCCCACCCGAGACCGAACGCGCCGTCGCACTGACCAAACAGATCCAGGCCCGGACGGTGCAGGCGTCCGAGCAGCTCGTGGAGAAGACCAAGGGCCTCGAAGCGAGCCAGCAGGAATCGATCGATCAGTTGCAGAGCATGCAGGAGGAGCTGCAGAGCATGCGCCGCCTGCTGGCCGCCCAGCAGGCCGATACCAAGCGCCTGACTGACCAGGTCTCGACCTTGAAAGACACGGTCGACGGGCTTCGGCAGTCCTTCGCCAGCACCCAGGCGTCGGAGCAGGCCTCAGCCGCGCCCCGGAATCGCAACATCCGAAGCCGCGCCCATGCCAGCCGCAGCGGTCACCGGCATCGCCGCAGCCGATCCTGACACCAAACGGTAGAACTGCTGCCGAATTTTTCCGGGGTCTTGTGAAGTGTTTCACAAAACCCCGCCACGAGTTGGGCCATCTTCGGCTTACCGGATGGCGAGCCAATTTCAGGATGGCGCAGGGCCAATTTCAATATCCGGGGCTGGCAAGGTCGTTGGCGTCATACTGCGCCGACGGCCTTGTTTTTTTGAGCTCCCTTTGCGGCGCAACAGGAATTTGGCAGAGCGACAGGGATCTGATTGAGGGCGGCCGGCTCGCCGGCTGGTGACTTGCTTTTCACCGATCATTCTCTGCTCAATACCACCCCCATGCAGAGGAGCTCCCCCATGTCCGTCGAACCTGCCCTGACGTCCGATGTCATCGGACTGACCAAAGCCGCTCCCTTCTCGCGCCGTGGCTTCATGACGGCCTCTGCGGCCGTCACCGCGGGCTACACGCTGGCCGCCGGTCCGGTCAGGGCGGAGGTCATCACCACCGATACCAACGGCCTCAACGCTGGCGACGCCAAGATCAAGGTTGCCGACGGCGAGATGCCGGCCTATTTCGCCAGGCCCGCCAGCGCCAGCAATCCTCCGGTCATCCTGGTCGCGATGGAGATCTTCGGCCTGCACCAATACATCAAGGACGTCACCCGCCGCCTGGCCAAGCTCGGCGCGCTCGCGGTCGCACCCGACTATTATTTCCGCAAGGGCACCGACCTGACCAAGATCGCCGACATCAAAGAATTGCTGCCGATCGTGAATGCAAAACCGGATGCCGAGCTGCTGACGGATCTCGACGCGACGGTGGCCTGGGCGAAGTCACAGGGCGGCGACACCTCGCGGCTCGGCATCGTCGGCTTCTGCCGCGGCGGCCGGAATGTTTGGGAATATGCAGCCCACAATGCCGGGCTGAAGGCCGCCGTCGCGTTCTACGGTCCGCTGACCGATGCGCCCAACCCGCTCTGGCCGAAGAACCCGACGCAGCTCGCCCCCGAGATGAAGGCGCCCGTGCTCGGTCTTTACGGCGAAGCCGACACCGGCATTCCCGTGGCCAGCGTGGAGGCGATGAAGGCGGCGCTTGCGGAGAACAAGAAGACCGCCGAGTTCAAGATTTATCCTGGCGCGCCGCATGGCTTCCATGCCGATTACCGCCCGAGCTATCGCAAGGACGCCGCGGAGGATGCCTGGGCCCAGATGCAGGCCTGGTTCAAGAAGTACGGCGTTCTGAGCTGAGCGCGCCTGCCGACCACGCGCTCGCCATCAAGATTTCGCCCGGTACAGCAGCACCGGGCGCATCCCGCTTCGTACGTCGGCGAACCAGCGGCCTTGGCAATCAGCCGATCTGGGGCGGGTCGCGGCGGATCTTCGCCGGCTGCCGCGCGCCCTGCTCCAGCTCATAGACCATCCAGACCAGCGCAGTGCCGAGGCTGAGGACGACGCCCATGAACAGCATCGTGAGTTCGGGGGATGTGAGTGAGTTCATCATGCCTGTGTCCCATGCAAGGGTTTCGTTCGATGCAAGCAGTGCGCCAGCTCTGTCCCGATCGCCGCTCAATCCAGCGCCGCGGCGATCAAGGAAGAAGGGTCGTGATTAACGTCGGGTGATCGCCCAACGCGTCACCCCGCGCTCAGGTTCACTCGCAAACTTCGACGCGGCGATAGCGCCAGCCGTGCGCTGTTCGCACGCGCTTGCGCGCGACATAACAGCCGCCCAGATCCTCGTATGTGTAGGGGTAGTAGTAGGTAGGACCGTAGTAATAGGGCGAACCGAAGCCGAACCCGAGCGCGAAGCCGGGACCGAAGCCGTGATAGAATCCGCCGTGATGAAAGTGATGAAAGCCGCCCGGCCCGTGCGCCGAGGCCGTCCCCGGTGCAAGCATCATCGCCAGCACGCCGCCGGCCAGCAATCCCATTAATCTCATGCGCATCGATGCGTCTCCAAATCCAACCCACGCAATGACAGCATCATTGCGTCACCGCATCGTTTAAGCCGGATTTGGAACACGACGCAGGCAGGCCCGCTCACATCTGCGCGATCTTGGTATCTCGATATAGCCGCTGCCGCAGCGGGCAATCTTCAGCAACCGCGGCAGATGCTCTTGACCTTCCGATCAACGGTGCTGTTCTCCTGCTGGATCGTCGCATCGGTCGAATCGCCGGCACGGTTGGGGCCCGTGGCCGCCGTGCCTCCCGCGCCACGTCCAGCGCCGGTCGTGACACCTGCATTGGAGCCCGATCCGCCCGAGCCTGAGGACTGCGCCGTGCCGAGGCTGTTGGTGCCATTGGTGCCGGGCGCGCCCGGTTGCGACAGCGCCGCGCCATTGCTGGCGCCGTTCGTGCCGATGCCGCTCGCTCCAATGCCGGTTCTTGCTGCATTGGCGCCGCCTGCGGTGCCCGCAGCAGCACCAGCCGCGCTCCCGCTCGTCGTCGTACCCGATACGGCTCCGCCGCCTGCGCCGCCACCAGATGCGGCCCCGCCGGCGCTGGCACCACCACCTGCTCCGCCGCCCCCACCACCGCCGCCTTGCGCGAACACGGCGGTCGCCGTGGTGAGACCTGCAATCACGATCAAAGTGCCCAATGAAAATCTGGCCATAGGATGCTCTCCCTTTCCCCTTTCAACCCGACCGCGCAGGCCGCGTTCCGGAACCAGGTTGGATCCAACAGGATTGATGGGATGAGGACAGTAGAGGCGCTGCGCAGGCAGGGCCCGAAACATGCCTGCGCAAGAGCGCTGCTGATCGCGGCCGCTGGCGGGCAAAGCGGGCCGCCAACCGACGACGAGGAGCCAAGTATCGGCATGAGCACCGACCCCGATCCATTCGAACAGGGCGAGCGCGCCGCGCGTGAGAACATTCCGGCCGAGGCCAATCCCTATCAGGACGGCAGCGAGCAGCATGCGCTGTGGGCGAGCGGCCATGAGCGCGTTGCCAGCGCGCGCGAGGCGAATGAGTCCGAGGGGACGTGAAGCGAGCCCACCGCGCAACGCGCGGCAGGCCTCAGCCGATCTTCTTCAGGCCCTTGGTGTAGCGAGGCCCCTTGGCAATATAGGCCTTCGCGGCAATGCCCATCCGTTCGACCTGCTCCGGCTCCAGCGTGCGAACGACGCGCGCAGGCGCGCCGATGATCAGCGAATATTCCGGAAAGTCCTTGCCTTCGGTGATGATGGCGCCCGCCCCGACGACGCTGCCGCGACGGATATGGGCGCCATTCATGATGATCGAGCCCATGCCGATCAGCGCGTCGTCCTCGACGGTACAGCCATGCAGGATCACATTGTGGCCGACGGTGCAATTCCTGCCGACACGCAGCGGGAAGCCGGGATCGACATGGCAGGTCGCGTTGTCCTGGATGTTGGAGCCCTCGCCGATCTCGATCCAGTCATTGTCGCCGCGAATGACCGCGCCGAACCACACGGTCACCTCCTTGGCGAGACGAACACGGCCAATCACGGTCGCGTTGTCGGCGATGTAGTAATGTCCGTCCGCCGGCAGCTCGGGCGCCTGCCCGTCGAGTTCGTAAATGGCCATCGAGGTCTCCCATTCGCGGAGGACCTTCGCACAGCCTTGACGCGATGATCAAGCAACCGCGGAGCCGACAACAACAACGCAGGGAACTAGGTCAGCACCCCCGCGGCACGGAGTGTCATCACGACGAAGGTGCCGGACATCATGCTCCAGAAGCCGGCGATCACGGTGGCCAGCATCACGAACTCGAAGCGGCGGCGCTCGATGCGGGCGCCTCGCAGCGTGTTGCGCATGATGATGAAGGGAGCGGCAAATACCAGGAAAGGCACGGCGGCGAAGCGCTGCGGCGTGACCCCCTGCTGCAGCAGTTCGAAGCCGGCGGGGCGCTCGGAATAGGCCTGATAGCCGCTCGCCAAGGCGCCGGCCAGGGCGAAACCGATCAGAAGCGAGAACAGGGAATTGAACGCCTCGGCCGACATCGAACGCACCCTCACACTGCAGAACTTGCCGAGACAGGTTGGCAAAATCCCCGCCCGCCCGCCACATTAGCCTTAAGGAAGGGTTAATTCGGCCCGCGCGAGGCGCGCGGCCACCTGACGGCATGGGTCTGCAGAAACCGCCTCGCCGTGGCATAGTCCGGACTGATTCGGTCCAGAGATCCCCTGCCTGCCATGACGATGTTTTCGGTCCGCAGTGCCCGTCCTTCGAACGGCCATGGTCATGCCGTGCCGATCATCGCCGGCGCCGTGCTGGCGACGCTGGCGGCGGCCTTGGTTGCCTATCTGTTGTGGCCGACATGGCGCGCCAGCGCGTTCAAGGGACCGGAGCGCCTGCCGGTCAGCATTGGCGGCACCGTGTTCAACGTGCCCGCGGCAGCCATTCGGGTGAAGATCCAGCGTCACACCGGCCCGCAGGAGCGCGTCGATCTCGGCTTCGACTATCCGTCGCTGACGCCGCCGGAGGCACCGCATCACGTCAGCGCCGATCAGATCGATCAGGCACCGCACCCGATCGATCGCATCTTCGTGTCGATCGCAGCGCATCACGATGCGCTGTCGCCGGAGGCGCGGCTGAAGACGATCTATCCGCGCTATCTCAACCCGAATGTCGTGTCGGTGCAGGACGGGTTGAGCATGCGCAACTTCCGCTCGGGTACGCCTTACGATGTTGAGGATCTGTTCCTCGCAGAGCAGCCGATGCTGGTGGCGCGATGCACACGTGACGCAGCGACGCCGGGGATGTGCTTGAGTGAACGCCGGGTCGAGGGAGCGGATCTCATCTTCCGCTTTCCGCGCAGCTGGCTGTCGCAATGGCAGGACGTCGCGGCCGCGATGGAGCGGCTGACCACGCAGATGCACCCGACCAGGTAGTTCGCGCTGCAGCGTTGCCTGGCGACGCCTGGAATGTCGACAGGATCGACATTCGCGATCTCATGCACTCTCCCGGTGCACCCCATGTCGCTTGCGCCGAAGCCCGCCGGGCTCCGGCTCACGCTCATGCAGGCGACGCCGCCCGGACCGACGCAGAATCCCTGAGCGCGCGCGTCCTACTCGACGAGATCGTCTTCCAGGATGGCCATCTGGAATTGGAACGAACGATCATCATCCTCGTCGTCGACGAACAACACGCCGATGAACTCTTCGCCGATATACACCTCGGCGGAGTCTTCCTTCTTCGGCCGCGGCACAACACGGATCTTCGGATTGCCGAACACGCGCTTCAAATACGCGTCGAGCTTCCTGACTTCCTGAACGTCCACGGGTGAATCTCCAATTGCAGCGAGGTTTGCGTGTTGTCTGAAGGACGTGACGGAGCGACACGCCCGTGTCCTTGAGCTCGATCATCCAGCCCGTTGATCTTGGCGAGGCAGCGCAAGCGTTGTCGAACCAAGCGTTGTCGCACCAAGCGTTATCGAACGAAGCTGAAGGGGACGCCGTGGATCTCACATTCACTCCGCCGAGACAATGACGGATCGTCAGATCCACAGACGGTCAGTGTGTTCGCACGAAATTCCGCGGTTGAAAAGCTCTTGACTTCGAGATTGACGCAGCTGCCTTCCAGCTCAGATCCCGATCGCGTTGATCATCTGGTCCATGGTGCGCGACGGCTCCGCGCAGCCCGCCTCACCCACGATCTTCGCCGGTACACCTGCAACCGTGACGTTGTTCGGGACCGGCTTCACGACGACGGATCCCGCAGCAATGCGCGCGCAATGACCGACCTCGATGTTGCCGAGCACCTTGGCACCTGCGCCGATCAGCACGCCATGGCGAATCTTCGGGTGGCGATCCTCATTCTCTTTGCCGGTGCCGCCGAGCGTCACGCCATGCAGAATCGAGACGTTGTCCTCGATGATGGCGGTCTCGCCGCAGACGAAGCCGGTGGCGTGATCGAGGAAGATGCCACGGCCGATCCGGGCCGCCGGATTGATGTCGGTCTGGAAGACCGCCGAGGAGCGGCTCTGCAGATAGAACGCGAAATCCTTGCGGTTCTTGCGATGCAGCCAATGCGCCAGACGATGGGTCTGCAGGGCATGGAAGCCCTTGAAGTAGAGCAACGGATCGATGAAGCGCGCGGTGGCCGGATCGCGATCATAGACCGCGACGAGATCGGCGCGAAAGGCGTGGCCGAGGTCCGGCTCGTCGCGCAGCGCGTCGTCGAAGGTCTGGCGGATCAGGTCGCCCGACAACGCGGAATGATCGAGTCGGTCGGCCACACGATGCACGACCGAATCTTCCAGCCTGCTGTGATGCAGCACGGTCGAATAGATGAAGGTCGCGAGCTCCGGCTCGCGGCGGACGATCTCTTCGGCCTCGTGGCGGATCCGATCCCAGATCGGATCGAGCGCAGCAAGCTTTCCGCCCTGTGGGTTGGTCTGGTGCATGGCCATGGCAGCTTCTCGCATATTCAATCGGCAGGGATTATAGCACAGCGCGTGAAACGGTGTCCTCCGCGAGCTGCTCGGGGTGACCGATCCATTCCAGCCTGCCTCGCCCCCATAGAACATGGGATTGAGACATTTCCGTTACTTGCCGGCCATACCGCGGGGTCCAGCGGCCCCGCGTCGGCTCAAATTGGTCGGTCGGAACCGGAAATCAAGGCGGGGCAAGCCCTCGCGGTGGCGGGTTCCGCCTTCTTGAGAGACTTGACGTCAGCTTGACGTCAGCTTGGTGCGAGACAAGTCCAGGCGTCTCGGCCCCGCCCGTTGCGCAAAAGGAACCAAGGCAGGACAGATGGCTGGCCGTCCCCCGCTGGAACACGGGGTCGGCTTTACCATCCATCATGCTGCGTCTATTGATGAATACCGCAAGGGCCATGTTTTGGCCATGGTGCTCCGAACCGGGGGACGCAGGCATCAGCAACACTCAGATCCTGGACGAACGCGCGAGTGAGGCCGGATCGGCCTGGCTCCCCCTGATCGTCATTCCGATCTTCCTGGTGGCGCCCGCGCTGTGGAACGGTTATCCGCTGCTGCAGTGGGACACCGGCGGCTATCTCGCGCGCTGGTATGAGGGCTACCTGGTGCCGAGCCGCTCGACCGTGTTCGGGCTCTATTTGCACTGGGGCGAAGGCTCCAGCTTCTGGCTCAATCTCGGCCTGCAGGCGCTGGCGACGCTGTGGATCCTGCAGCTGACCTTGCGTGTGCTCGGGCTCGCCCAGCCGCTGCGCCTGCTCTGGATCGGCCTGCTGCTGATCCTGACCACCGCATTGCCCTGGCTTGCCAGCATGCTGCTGACCGACATCTTTGCCGGACTGTCGGTGCTTGCGCTGTTCATCCTGGTCACGCAGGCGCAGCGCATCTCACCGCTCGAAAAATGCGCGCTGTTCGGCTTCGTCGCGTTCGCCTCCGCCACCCACAGCGCCACGCTCGGCGTGCTGTTCGGCCTGTGCTGCGCCGGTTGGATGGCCTATCCGTGGCTCCGTCGGCAGATCGCGCTTTCCGGCCTGGTGCAGGCCAGCCTGACCATCGTCGCCGGAGCCGCAATGCTGCTCGCGGCCAACGTCGCCTTGTCCGGCCAGCTGGCATGGACACCGGGCGGCACCGGCGTCGCCTTTGGCCGCATGCTCCAGGACGGCATCGTCGCGCAGTACCTGAAAGACCATTGCGCACGCGAGAAGCTCAAGCTCTGCCCCTATCGCAACGAGCTGCCGCCCACAGCGGATGACTTCCTGTGGGGCAACAGCATGTTCAACAAGCTCGGCCGCTTCGAGGGCATGAACGACGAGATGGGGTTCATCGTGAAGCAGTCGCTCGCGGCCTATCCTCTGTGGCAGGCCAAGGCGGCGGCGGTTGCCACGGTCGAGCAGCTGCTGCATGTGGCGACCGGCGAAGGCACCAATGGCTGGGTGCCGCACACCTATGGCATCATCGAGCGCTACATCCCGTCCCAGACAAAGCAGATGCGCGCGGCGCATCAGCAGCATTGGGAGATCAATTTCGCGGTCGTGAACTGGCTCCACGTGCCGGTCGCGCTCGGATCCATGCTGGCGGTGGCCGCCATCGCCGCCCATGCGATCTGGCGCCGGCGCCGCGATGATGTCGCCCTCCTGGCCGTGACCGTGACGCTCGCTTTGCTCGGCAACGCCGTGATCTGCGGCGTGATCTCAGGTCCCCATGACCGCTACGGCGCCCGCCTGGTCTGGATCGCCAGCTTCACCGCGCTGATCGCCGCGGCACGCTGGCTCGGCGGCGAACGCATCGACGCAGCGCCGTAGTGCGCGGGCACCGCGGCCGTCCAGGCGGCAATTGTTTGGTGGGCACAATCTCTCCCCACGTCATTGCGAGGCGAGCGAAGCGAAGCAATCCAGGGACCCACCAGAACCCTGGATTGCTTCGCTTCGCTCGCAATGGCGGAGGAGAGAGCCAGCGCTGATCTGGATCTCCGACCGGGCCGTGACCCAACGCGAGCGCCCCGGCCGGCTGCCGGCCCATCAGCTCGCGCTCGGATCGACCGTCAACGCCGTGACAGGAAATCGATCACGCCAGCCTTGTAGACCTTGTCGCCGACGGCGCGCATGTGATCGCGGTTGGGAATATCGAGCACCTCCGCGCCGGGAATGAGCGCGCCGAGCGCCGGCCCGGAGCCTGCGACCTCGTCGGCAGTGCCGACGGCGACCAGGACCGGCACGGCGATGCGGCCGACTTGTTCGCGCGAGATCAATCCGCGCGAGCCGCGCATGCAGGCGGCCAGGGCCAGCCGGTCGGAGCGGGTCTGGTCGGCGAAGGCGCGGAAGGTGCGTCCGACGGGATCGGTCACCTCGTCGATCGACGGCGCCTCCAGCGCCGCGGCGACGTTCTCGCCCGGCCCGCCGCCCTCGATCATCGCCATGCCGATGCCGCCGAAGATCGCCGAACGCAGGCGCTCGGGCCTGGCGAGGGCGATATGGGCGGCGATGCGACCGCCCAGCGAGTAGCCCATGACATCGGCGCTTGCGAGCCCGAGATGGTCCATCAGCGCGGTGACATCACTGGCCATCTCCGCGATCGCGTAGCTCGCGGGATCGTAGAGCTTGGCCGAGTCGCCATGGCCGCGATTGTCGAGCGCGATGACGCGGCGGCCGTCCTTGCGCAGTTCGGACACCCAGGCTGGATAAACCCAGTTGACATTCTTGGTCGACGCGAAGCCGTGGACGAGCACGATCGGATCGCCCTCCCCCTCATCGATGAAGGCGATTTCGACGGCGCCGTTGTGAAAGCTCGGCATCGGCCTGCGGTCCCGGAGTTGAGAATGAAGATGCTGCGACGGAGTTTAGCCGCAGGAGGCGGCGGCGACCAGTTCGGGTCTGGCCGCAGCGGCCTGCGCCTGCCGCAATCGCCGCCGCTTGCCGCGATCGATCGCGGACTGGGTGGCGCGCTCTGTTATCGATTTGAGCGAGCCGAGCATCCCGAACAGCGTCATCAGTGCACCGAACAGCCAGAGCGCGAGGTTGAACGCGCCCGCCGTCAGCAGCAGCGCGCCGCGGCCGAGCAGTTTGAGGATCGCGCGCGTCTGGCCGCCCTTGGCCTCGGCCAGACGGGCCGCACGGGCGACGTCCTTCGGCCCCTCCGCGAGCTTGAGCGAATCGAGCGCGCCGCGCGTTCCGGCCTTCTCGGTGATGCGGCCGACATCCTTGCCGAGCCGCACCAGGGCACCGGCCTTCTCGGCCCGGAACGCCGCCCTGATCGCGGTCGCGGTCTCTCCGGGACGCAGCACCGAGCCGGAGGCGACCGCCTGCTGCAGCATCGGCGCATCGACCACCTCGCGCGCGGACCGTCCGGCCCAGGCCGCCAGTCCCTCGCCGAGCCGGCCGACCTTGCGGGCATCCTTCACCAGGGTCAGACCGGCGCGCACCGGCGCCGCGGTGCCGGCGGAGACATAGGTCGCGGCGGTCACGGCAAGGCCAGCCGCGGCAAGGCCCAGCACGAGGCGGTCGGTCTCCTCGCCCATCACCAGATGCTTGCCTTCGCGCACGGCGTCGCGGATGTCACCGAACACGAACAGATCGCCGGCGACAGTGCCGGAGAGGCTGGCGACATCATCGGCCTGACCGGTAACGAGCCCGGTCGCAAAGCGCTTCGCCACGCTCGCCGGCGCCTTCTCCGCAGCCAAGGCTTCGGTCACCCGCTGCACCTGACTCTCATCGAGGGCGAGATGATGAGCGTTTGCGAGTGCCACGAAGCTGTCGGCGAGATCGGGATCGCCGGCGGCAAGCGCCTCCTCGATACCGGTGGAGATGCGCGTCGGATCGCTTTGCAATAGCGGCGCGATCTGCAGCTCCGACAGCCGCGCCGGATCGTCTGCCGCGTCGAGCACGGCTCCGGCATGATAGGCATGCGGATACAGCGCCGCGCCGATGGCGATGCTGATGGCAAGGCCCGCCACGGCCAGACCGATACCGCGATTGATTCGATTCGAGATCACGCCGTGTTCACGTTTTCGCGTGGATATTCAGGTGAAGACATAGGATGTCCGGCCCGGCACACAACGGCCCCGACGAAAGAAGGGCTTCTCGGGCGCATCTGGTTTGTGTCGAATCCACAAGCGCAAAAATAACGGCGTGCGTCACACCCAACGCAGGTTCCCAATCCTAGGAATTGGCCTTATGGCTCAGTATGGTGCGCCGCCGTTTCGCGACGGCACGGCGTATCGTTCCTGTCCCGTCGGCCGATTCCCCGTGCTGATCCGCTCTGCTCTTCTTGCCACTCGAGGTGAAACCGATGGCCGATAACATCGTCCCGCATTTCCACAACGATGCCGGTGTGCCCGTCATCGAGATCGGCTCGCGTGAGTTCATGTGCGTGGGCGCGAACCCGCCGTTCGATCATCCGCACGTGTTCCTCGATCTCGGCAACGACAAGGAAATCATCTGTCCTTACTGCTCGACGCTGTACCGCTACGCGCCTGACCTCGCCGCCGGCGAAGCGCGGCCGCCGGAATGCGTGCTCAAGGACGTGGCCTGATCGTCCGATCGTGGCATCGCGTACCATCTTCGTTGCAGGCGCCGGGATCGGCGGCCTGACAGCAGCTCTCGCACTGGCCACCAAGGGCTTTCGTGTCGTCGTGCTGGAAAAGGCCGAGCGGCTCGAAGAGGTCGGCGCCGGGCTGCAACTGTCCCCGAATGCCAGTCGCATTCTGATCGATCTCGGATTGGGGCCGCGGCTTGCCTCCCGCGTGGTGGTGCCGGAGGCCGTCAGCATCCTCAGCGCCCGGGCCGGCGGTGAAATCGCGCGGCTGCCGCTCGGCGCGGCGGCGAGCGAGGCGGCCGGCGCGCCCTATTGGGTCGTGCATCGCGCCGATCTGCAGGCGGCCCTGGCGGCCGAGGCGATGGCGCATCCGGATGTCGAGCTGCGCCTGGGCTGCCAGTTCGAGGATGTGGCGGCCCACGCCAAGGGCTTGACCGTGGTGCATCGCCGCGGCGATGAACGCCGGCAGGACGTGGCGCTGGCGCTGATCGGCGCCGACGGCGTCTGGTCGGCAGTGCGGCATCATCTGTTTCCCCAGGTCCGCGCCGAATTCTCCGGCCTGATCGCGTGGCGCGGCACGCTCGACGCCCGGCAATTGCCCCGCGACCATGCCAGCGCGCGGGTGCAGCTCTGGATGGGACCCGGTGCTCATCTGGTCGCCTACCCGATCTCAGCCGGGCGGCAGGTCAACGTCGTCGCGGTGGTGCCCGGCACCTGGAACCGGCCGGGCTGGAGCGCCGAGGGCGATCCAGCGGAGCTGAAGGCGGCGTTCGGCCCGCCACGCTGGCCGGCCACGGCCCGCTTGCTGCTCAATGCGGTCGATGGCTGGCGCAAATGGGCCTTGTTCGGGGTTCCCGAGGGCATCGCGTGGACCGCAGGCAATGTCGCGCTGCTGGGCGACGCCGCCCATGCGATGTTGCCCTTCGCCGCGCAGGGCGCGGGCATGGCGATCGAGGACGCAGCCGTGCTCGCCAAGACCCTGAGCGAGGCGCGCCCGGATGGCCCTGGCGCCATCGAGGGGGCATTGCAGCGCTACGCCAGGCTGCGTCGCCCCCGCGTCGGCCGGGTGCAGCGCACGGCGCGCCAGCAAGGGCGCGTCTACCACATGACGGGTCCGCTGGCGCTGGCACGCGACCTCAGCATCAAGGCGCTCGGCCCGCAACGGCTATCGGCGCGGCAAAGCTGGATCTACGATTGGCGGCTCTAGCGCATGAATGCGTTGCCACGGAAACGCATCACCATCTGATCTTGCGGCCTCAATAGACCGAACCGTCCCGCGGCAGGGTCGAAGGACCGGTCGAACCGGTGGAGGCCATCGGCCGCGCCGGACGCGCCGGTTTGGCCGGCTTGCCGCCCTTGGCGGCCGCAGGCGCCGGCGGCGGGCTTTCCTGGCACTTGTTGCGGCGCCACGCCTCTTCGGCGAATTGCGACTGGCCGCGGATCGCGACGTAATCGTTGCGATAAGCGAGCTCTGCCACCACGACACCGCCGGTCCCGGTCTCCGCCTTGGCCATCAGGCCCTGCAACTCGGCGGTGCGCGCAGCCAGCGACTTGCGCTCGGTTTCGAGCTGCTTGCAGTCGTACAGATCGTATTTGGCCGGATCGGCGAAAGCCGTCGACATGTTGTCGCTCATGCCGGCACAACCGGACAGCAGCGATCCCAAAGCGATCAATCCCGCGGCGAGCGCAAGGCGCCGATGGCCTGGGCGGTGGCAGTCAGTGGTCATGCAGCCTCGTTAAAGCAGCCGTCTTAAAGCATCGTCTCGCCCCGAAGGGAAGCGCATCGGGCTTGGCCTCGCCGACCGCACGATCCGCAGCATCGACATTGCCCGCCCCTTCCGGATCCGGCTCACCCGCCCCGCCAGTTGGATCTGCCGAGCGCCCGATTTCAGAACGACATCCGCATCTTGCAAGTGCCCTTTGGCGCAGCTGTTGAATGACCTGGCTCGCTTGCTTCAGATCAGATGCCATCTCAAAGCAGCTGGTGACGGCCGGATTGAGGCTTTACCAAGGCGACCGCCTTGGCTTAAGCAGGAGGATGAGCCTCAGGGCACCGAAAGCTTCATTCCTTCTGCACGAAGGCTGGGCTAGGTCTCTGATCCCAAACGCGGACGTGGCGGAATTGGTAGACGCAAGGGACTTAAAATTCATCGGCAGAATTGTAATCGCTTAATTTTCCTGTCTAACAAGCACCGATTTCACGATCGAAAGCGGTCTGT
The DNA here is from genome assembly GCF_013179005.1 of Bradyrhizobium denitrificans. Lineage (NCBI taxonomy): Bacteria > Pseudomonadati > Pseudomonadota > Alphaproteobacteria > Hyphomicrobiales > Nitrobacteraceae > Bradyrhizobium > Bradyrhizobium denitrificans. The sequence goes on from NZ_JABFDP010000017.1 coordinate 115,807, forward strand.
ATCCGCCCACTCTGTCTAACGCCAAGCGCCTCCCTGCCGAATAGCGCGCCTGCCGCGCAGACGTACCACACCTAGCGGCTTTTCATGGCCGCAAATCGGCGGAATCATGCTCCACTCAATGAGCGCGAAATCCCGAGACCGGCTGTACGGCGCCGAGGTCCGCATTGCGGCGGAGCCCGCGGCGCAGGCGCGCAAAGAAGCCGACAGGCTGGCGTGTGACGCCTGGAACAAGCGCATGCTAGCGTTCCGCGGCTCGGCGCAGCCCTCGCCCCTCCTCGACGACGCGCTGAACGCCGGCTTCGCCTTTCTCGAGATCCGCTGCCTCGGCTACGGCACCAACCAGACGGTGGCGCTCGACATCATCCGGCGGCCAAAGACGACGCCGATTCACGAGCTCGAGCGCTATATGCGCTGCAAGGCCTGCTCGCGGCTGTGGGGGGTATCCGTACAAGCGGAGCACGCTGGCAGCCCTGCGACAGACGAAGATCTCGGCGGCACACCCACCGGCCACATGGTGGCCGGGAGAGCGATGAGCTGGTGTTAGTTGACCTTAGGACACTCGATCCCTTCGGGGATATTAATAGAGGTGATGCAGGCGGGTGGATTGCCGGGCGCGTAGCCTATGCAGCCCTCCTGCAAACAAACCGACTGATAGACGCGCGACTTCATAGCATTATCGTCGGAGTTTATGTAGGTGCAAAGGTTAGCAGGACAAACAATCTGTTGAGGACAGCGCTTGAAGCCGGCCGGAACAGTCTGAGAAATTTGGCAGAGCGGAGTGGCAAAGGCTTCCGAGCTGAGGAGACTTAGAAAAACAACCGCAAGGCGCTTCATGTTTTTTGACCCAATTGTTAGCTAGAAATACCGTATTCTGACGCGCTCAACCAAAAATATCAACAAGAGTTGTGCGGCAGCCTGCGGCGGCGGTTTAGTCCTCAGTCCTGAATCGAATCCATGTGCAATCTCTACTCCATCTCCACCAACCAGGCCGCGATCGCCGAGCTGTTCCGGATCGTTCGCCGCTACGAGGGCAATCTGCCGCCGATGCCGAGCGTCTTCCCGGATTATCCCGCGCCGGTGGTGCGCGAGGCGGTCGACGGCCGCGAGATGGTGATGATGTGCTGGGGCATGCCGCCGCCCCCGCGCACCGGTGGCCCGCCGGTCACCAACATCCGCAACACGGCCTCGCCGCACTGGCGCGGCTGGCTGAAGCCGGAGCACCGCTGCCTGGTGCCGTTCAACAGCTTCGCCGAATCCGCGCCGGAGCCGAACCCGGTGACGAAGAAGAAAGACGTGGTCTGGTTTGCCCAGGCCGACGAGCGGCCGCTCACTTGCTTCGCGGGCATCTGGACCGAGTTCAAAGGCGACCGCGGCACCAAGTCCAAGCCGATCCCCGGCCCTCACCTCGTCTACGGCTTCCTGACCACCGAGCCGAACGCCGTGGTGGCGCCCATTCACCCCAAGGCGATGCCTGTTATCCTGACCACGGCCGAGGAGCGCGACGTCTGGCTGCGGGCGCCGTGGGACGACGCAAACGCGTTGCAGCGACCGTTGCCGGATGACGCGATCGAGATCGTCGCACGCGGCCTCCGCACTGACGACGGACCGGCCTGAGCCGTCACCCCGGCAGTTTCATGCCCAGGCCGGCCGTCGCTGCACGGCAGCACTTGAAAGCGACTGCTTCGGCTCGCAAGCCGTCTCCCCGCCGTGCGACATTGCTTCCGTTCGCCCCCCGGCAGCAGTCGAGCGCTCAGAGAGTACTTGCGGCCCTCGGATGGCAAACTGAAACTGACCAAGGTCTGCAACCTGATCGATGCGATGACCGACGAGCAGCCGATAGAAGGCAAAAGGACCTCGCGAACTCGCCGCCTCGACTGAAACTGCTTTGTTGTCTGATCGGGGGCTGCACGTGTTACTGGCCGTTGAAGCGTCGGCTCAGGCGGGCAGCGGATTGTTCAAGACAAGTCCGCCTTGTACAATCTGCTCACTTGATTCTGATCGCCGCGGCAGTCAAGTGTCTGCTATCTCTACCATGATCGCTCCTTCCCCTGCGTTACCCGAGTGATGCCTTTTGATACAAATGCTTTATACGGTTATATTCGAAGGCGAGCGCATCAACTATTTCGCCCATTTGAGTGTGTTGGAACGCGACGACAACGTACTGCTTAATCGCAGGCAGGTTTGTTGCTACAAATTCTAAAAACGGCAAGGCGTGGTGAATAGCCGCAACCACAGCTGTACTTGCAACCGCGCCGACTGCCCCCTTGGCGATGGAGGCGGCCAGCTCCTTTGAGGCAGGCGACTCCGGGTCGTTAATCTCCTCGACCCAGAGATATCCACGCCTTGCAATCTGGCTGAACAGATTCCTATTAGTCCTCTCGGCAAGTTCTTGCGCGAGCTTCGTATTCACGTCAGCCGCATCAACTGATGCGGACCTGAATGTCGAGCCGATAGCGTTAGCAGCTTTCTCAGTCGTAATTTGACGATCTTGAGCCGCCTTGAGGATAATTGGCTCAGCGGCCTTTAAGCTTTCACGAACCTGTTGCTGCTCCTGCGGTCCCAGGCTGTATCTGTCTAATTCCGCCAAATGAGGATCGCCCTGAACAAAAATGCTCCAGGCTTGAACAGGATTTCGAAGACGCTCGGCTACTGATGGTGGAAGCTTAGAGTAGTGCTCGGGATCGCTCTTTACCGAATCGTGTTGAGCTAACAAGGATCTCAGCGAATTTCCGCTCAGCCAAACTAGCTTTTTGTACTCAACTTTGCTCCAATCCTCTGGATGGTTGTCCAAAAAATCATCGATAGCATCATCGACCTGCGATCTCTCCTGACTAGGTGTATCCTCCTTAAGCTTCTTCAACTGCCTCCTGATGCGGGCGTAAAGCTCTGACTGCTCCCGGTCGTGAGGGTCCGTGGGAGGATCGAGAACAAGATCAAGAGGGCCTTTCCTGGTTGGGCTGAAGGCAAATGCCCTTGTGAGGTCCTGCTCCGGAATAGCATTAATCGGAGGTAGTCGCGACCGACTTGTCCTCGGATCATCTCTGTCCACGAATGTTTCGACTACATCGCCTTCTAAGTTCTGGACCGCATCCAAATGACCGAACAGAGCACTATCGAAGTTTGCTTCCGGCTCCGCACGCTCTGGCTGGGACATATGAGAGGCAAACGGGTCGTTTTGCCCAATCAGGCGGGCAAGCTCCGCAAGCGGATCAGCCTCGGTGGAACTGGTCTCAGTGCTTCGTCGCCCATCTAGATCTGATCCTAGCAATCTTCGAAAGCGGGACCAAACTGCGCTTATGCCCGAACTACGGCCATGCTCCGCTTCCACTCTATCGATTGCTTCCTCGAGCAACATCTGTTGGTGCTCGATATCCGACTCGCTCAGCTGGGGATTACTGCGCAAGCGCTCGAATAAAGCTTTACGCGCGCGTGCGTAGACAACGTACCGATCCCCGACAAGAGCACCGGGCCCCAATTCGCCGATGGCCCGTGAAATTGGTGGATAATAATCTGCCATTTCGCCCCGTTATCCCTTGCAGGCTATCACTCTCCACGCTGCCCCTATTTTCGGCTTGCTCGATTTGCTGCTGGATTCCCACGTCTTGAGCCGATTTCTATCCACACCTTGCCATGGTGGGGCGCTTAGAATCAACCTCCGGCCTGCACCCGGGACGAGATTGCCGCGCTGGCGGTTGAATGATGTACCGGGGGCGCTCTTCGAAGCAATCCAGGACAGCGGCCTGGGCTAAGGCCTACAAACACGTCACCTTGAAAGTCCGATCGCGAGGCTAAACAATACCCCGTCCCGAGGCGGCACAACACGCCCATGCCCGCCATTTCAAACTCCTCAAACGCAAAAAAAGGCCCGCCACCCTTCGGAAGGGCAGCGGGCCATGGGAACTCTTCGAATCGGGTCGTGGCGGTCTCACAGGGCGTTGAGCGCCTTGCGGTCGAACTCGGCGAACACCGGCTTCAGCCAGGAGTTCACATAGCCGCGCTTGACCATGCCGTTCTGGAGATCTGCGTAATAGGCGGAGAAGCCGACGCTCTGCATGTCGACGTCCGCCGCGGTCCGTTCCTCGAGCAGCGGCACGCGGATCGGATCCTTCACCGACTCCGGCAGGCCTTCGAACTTGGAGCGGTTCGTCGCATTGAGAACCGTGTGATAGCCGGCCCCGGCGACCCCATCGCGGATGCCGTCGATCTCATCGAACGATGCCTTGTTCGAACCAATGACGTGGATCGCAGAAAGCCGGAGCGTCCCGCCGGCAACGCCGTCGAAGAAGCCGAGCGTGCGGAGATCCTTGAGCGTGAGGCTCATGGTGCCAGCGGGCAGGTCGAGCAGCGTGACCTGGGCCAAGTGCAGGCCGTCGAACACCTTCATCTGATCGTCGGACTCAGCGAGGTTCACCACCTCGACGCCGTCGAAGAACCGCGCGAACGTGCCGCGCTTGCCGGTCTTGGGGTCCTTGGCGAGATACTCGCCGTCGAACGCGCGCACCGAGATGCCGTGCGACGTGAAGTAGTCGCGCAGCGCGCGCGCAACGGTGGTCTTGCCGACGCCGCCCTTGTCGGCGCCGACGATGACGAGATGGGGAGCCATGAAGAACCTCTACTGGAATGCGCCGATCACGGATGCGGCGGCTTGTTGAAGAACACGTACCAGACCGACCCCGCAATCAGCGCAGCCGTCGAAGTCAGGAACCCGGTGAAGATGGCAAGGAATCCACGTTGCGTGCCCTGCTGCATGGTGCGGGCGAATGCCCACACCTTCTGCTCCTCGTGGAGCTTGTCGACGTCGATTCCGAGCGCAGTAAGTGTGGCTCGCACGGCCTTCTCCGCCACCTTTTCCGCAACCTGCTCGGCGGCTTTCTCTGCGGCGTTCGAAGCGATCTCGCGGATCAGCTCGGCAGTCATCATTCTCTTTCGGCTTTCAGATGGATGCGCTACCGCTTCAGGATCTGCATAATGTTCTCGAACCCACGCTTCGCGAAATAGTAGCTGATGATCATCCCGCCCCAGATCGCGTCATAGCTCCTGAGCGGATCGGTCACGAAGATGCTTTCGGTGTAGCCGGCGAGGCTGCCGATCACCTTGTCCCAGATAAGCAGCTTCGCGTAATAGGACAGGGTAACGTAAGCGAAGAGTTTCTCGACCTCCCAAGGATGTCCGATCTGGGCGATCTTCAGCTGTGTGACCGCCTGTGTCTCGGCAGTCTGCGCAGTAACCTCCTGGGCGGCCAGGTCGGCCGCGATCTTGTGATCGTTGTTGTTGGCCGTAAGGTGCGCCTGATAAGCGGCGAGCAGGCTCTTGGCTGTGTCGCCGCCCAGGAATCTGAAGACGGCCGAGGCGATGGAGAACCAGGACATCCCGAACATCGCTCGGCCTACCCGTTTGGGTCGGCGGCCGTCGGCCCGATCGATCGCCCGATGGTCCGGACACGCGCCCAGATCGTGATCAGTGAGATGGCGAACAGTACCCAACCGGCGATCTGCGGATACTCGATCAGCGCATCCTTAACCTTGCCCTGCAGGTCGATGTCTGGCGCGCCCACGAGCGGTGCCAGCTTGTCGAACAGAGCTAACGTCGATCCGATACCGCCGAGCACGTAGCCCCAGAGCACGGTGATCGATCTGCCGCACATGGCCCAGGCCTTCGCCCAGAACCCATCGGCCTCATCATAAAACGTCCGGAACACGGTGATGCGATGGAGAAGAGGCCGCAGCACGACCGCGTAGGCGAAGATCACGCCCGGAAGCGCGACGACGAACCAGAACATGAAGACCCCCTATGACGCCGCGTAGGCCGCGGCGCGCTGGTTGTGGATGATGAACTTCCGGATGAAGTAGATCGCGGCGCCGATCAGCACCGCGACCAGGATAGCCGTCGCGACTTTCCCGCCGGAGCCGAGGTGCGACAGGTCGACCGACAGATGAGCTGGTGCAGCAGATCCAGCCGCGCTGCCTGCACCAGCGGTCGCCGCCTTGGCGGCGCTGGTCTTTGCCCTGTTCGCCTCCTGGTCCAGGCGCTTACGCGCCTCCGGCGCCGGAAGTTCGGCGCCGACCGACAGCCACATGCGGACGGCCGCCGCCTCCCCCTGCGCACAGCGCCTGCCCCAGCCTCCGCCGAACGTCGACCAGGTCCGCAGTGAATGAAGGAAGGAGAGTCGCATCTGCCAGTACCGCTGGATCAGCGCCACCTTGTCGTTCACGCTCGCCGCCGATCGCACAATCAGGACAATCTCGGTCGACGTGATCCCCAACGCCTTTGACGCCCACTGCAATGCGCGCGCCCTGCCCGAGTTGATCGCAGCGTCGAGCGCCGAATAGTCGAAACCGGCCGGCAGATCGTCGTAGCGAATCGGCTTCGCGTAATGCTCGCGATAGATCAGCGCGGCGACCGCTTTCGGCATAGCCTTGACGTCTTCCGGCGTGGCATCAGCTTTCCAATACATCCGAGCGTCCGCCAGGGTGATTCCCCAATTCGTGGGGCCGCCCGGATCTTTCGGATGGTTCGTGTAGCCGCCTTCATCGGCGAATACGCGAACCATCGCCGCGTCGTAAGTCGAAGCGGTCATATCAATCTCCAGTTGGTGATAGAGCGCGAGCAGCAAGCTCGCAGTTCGCCTATGGAATCGAGGCGACGATGCCGTAATGAGCCAGCAGCTCCTTCAAGGCGTCTGCTGTCTGATTGCCATTCCCGTCGACGGGCCAAGGGGTCACGGCCCCATGCACTGCGATAAACGCCCGATAACCGGCATCCTCGGGGTACACGATCGCGCTTCTCGCGCTGGAGTAGATCCGGCCATTGGCAGCGATCCAATACCAGTTGGCCGGGGTGAACACAGTTTGCAGCACGGCGCTCGGCTCCTCTTAGGGATAGAACTGTCCGCCGTTGCCCGTGCCGCCCGCAACCGATCCGGGAAAGAAGTTCGCGCCCAATCCATTGAGCGAGATCACACCGTTGATCTGCGCGTCGAACTTCTTGCCGTTCACGTAGCTCGGGTTCACGAAGCTAGGCGGATTGACATTGTTGACATTGAGGACGCCGCCGCCGAACGCCGCCGCGACAGCGTTCGTGACCGACACTGGACCAGCAAAGGTGAAGGTAAACGTCGAGATGGTGCAGGTTCCTCCATAGACTGCAGAGAAGCAGTTGTACTGGTTTCCGTTGAAAGTGTGGTTGCCGGGAAACACTGTGCCGCCCGACTGACCAGTGAACACGTTGCCGGCCTGGTTCCCGCTCATCGTGTTGTTGGTGGTCAGAGACGCCCCTTGAGTCGCAAGGAACACGCTGTTCGACTGTGCACCTGTGTTGGTCGCATTCAGGTTTTGGACCGTCAGAGTGTTCGGGCCCTGCGCAACGAACGTGTTGTTGGCTCCGCCATTGACCGTCGTGGCGCTCGTTCCAGAGCCGTTGATGACGACGTTCGGTCCGGCCTGCAGCGGCGTCGAGACCGGTTCGTTGTAGGTTCCGGCCGAGACCTGTATTGTGATGGTGTACTGGCTGGGACCATAGGCCCAAGCCAGGGCCATCGCTCGCCCGATCGTGGCCAGCGCCTTGCCGGAGACGTTTGCGCTACCGTCGTTACCGTCGTCGCCAAGAGCCTTGTTGACATACATCGTGTAGTTGCTCGTCAGCTTCTTGGCGACCGCGCTGGACGTGCCGTAAATCTGGAAGGCCGTGCCATCGTAGATCAACAGCAGGATCTGGCCTGCGACGAACATGTTCGCCAATGTCGGCGTGCCATCACCCAGGGTGATGCTCTTCACGCCCAAGCCGTTGCAGTTGATGGTCGACGACGACGTGATCGAATTCGCGAGCTTGATCGTGATCGCGAGGCCGGCCGAGTACGCGGTAACCGCCGGAGAATAGGTGCCGATCAGAGCGTTCTGCGATCCGGTGTCGTTGACGTACGGCAGACCGATCGAGTTGTTCGTGATGTTGGTGGTCGCGCCCGAGATGCCCAGATAGTTGTCCATCTGGAAATTGACGCCGTCATAGACCAGGCTGACCACCTGGCCAGAGACGATGTCGCCGGATGCGAGCGCGTTGCCACCCGCGCGCTTGATGGCGACTGCTCCAAGACCGTTGACATTGATCGTCGAGGCGCCGCTGTTAGCGTTCGTCGCCTTGAACCTGATGCCCATGCCCGCCTTGTAGGCGATCGGGATCGGGGTGCAGGTCACCGCATAGTTGTTCGCCGTTCCGGTGTCCGAGCCTCCCCAGACCCAAGTGCCGTTCTGGACTCCGGACGGAACGGACGGCAGCGAGGGAAAAAACGGGGCGGTCGCGAGCTGCACGATATTGGTCGAGGTGATCTGCGTCTGACCATTCGCCACCGTGATGGTGTAGAGGCCGACATAGCCTGCGTCGGGAGTTGGCGCGACCTGCGTACCGGTCGATGCGGCGACGCCGGCCTTCAGTGCGATCTGACAGACGCTCGTCCTGATGGTGAAGTTCGACGTGCCCGCGTTGCCCGGTCCAGAGAAGGGCTGCGACGGGTTGGCCGAATTGTAATAGCTCAGGACGATATTGCCGCCGTCGGCGTCGTTCAGGATAGCCTGCACGAGATAGACCTGGCTGAACCCAGAGGTGGCCGGCGGCGCGATCGATAGCACCTGAGGGCTCGAATTGACGCCCTGCTTCATCACGCTGGTATTGTCGACGCCGAGGCTCCCATAGGCCGACGCATCTGTCGGCGTCATTTGATAGATCGTACCAACGCCGATCGTGACATGCAGGTCCGCAGTCGGCGAGGTCGGCGTGGCTGCGAGCCCGGCCACGACCGTGCTGGTGCCGAGCAGCGCCATGTTCTGATAAGCCTGCCCGAGAAGCGCGAACTTGTTGGTGAGCAGGATATCGGTGTCCTGCGGCAGCGCGCCAGGCTGGACAATGGCACGATCCATTTCGGGGACCTTCTTTCAGGCAACAAAAAACCCCGCGCGAGGGCGGGGCTGGATGAGGATGAATGCTCGAGGTGCGCTAAACGAAGGCGACCCAAACCGTGACGCCCGTGGGCTTCGTCTTGTTGATCACGTCGTAGATCATCGCGTCGGTGATGCCGGACAGACGCGTTGATGGCCCGAGATATTCCCATGAGCCGGCGCCGTATCCGCCCGGCGTGGTTATCGCGAGATTCTTGTTGGACCAGCCGCCGACATTGGGAACCCCGCTCGGCGCGCCGCGCTTGACCTTCATGAAGATCTGGGCCGGCAAGTTCATGTTGCCGTAGCCTCCGCTTCCGACACCGTAGCCAAACTGGCCGTATTTCGCTCCAGCGCCGCTATAGGCACCGGTGTCGCCCGTGTGCCATGGTTCGAAGACGACCGGCGTGTTCCCGGTGAGCGCGGTGACCGCAGCGATCATGCCTTTCCGCGTGACCCGCTCCTGCAGGATCGTCGCTCGCAAGCGAGCCCGAAAGGTGTCGTCGTTGGCGCCGCCGCGCACGAGGAAGTCGGCCACGAAGTCACGAGCGAGCAGGTCCAGCCAGATGCCATAGGCAGACGCCAGCCGGGTCTGAGCCCGCGCATATCCGATCAGGCCGTAGCACCATGCTGCGCCGTCCGCTGCCCCGCCGATCACCGCATTGCGGATCGGCGGCACCCATTTGAACCATCGGCGCGGGATCGTACTGACGACCTTCGCTACGATGTCGTCCGAGGATCTCGTCGTCATGAGATGGTCATGACCCCCGCTTTGATGGTGGCGTAGCCTATCGTGCCATTCCCGTCCTGCGTCTTCCGGGTCGGAGTGATGGTCGCGCTATCACCTGAAGCGCCGTTGAGCAGCACGCCGCTCACGCCAACGTTGCAGTCAACCCCCGGCACGGCGTAGGCCCACGAGGACAGGATGTTCCAGGGCAGCGCCTTGCCAAGGCCGAGCGCGTTGATGTTGGTCGCGATCGCAGCGCCGACCTGCGCGAGAACCGCAGCGCGATCATAGCCCTGCAGAGTCGGAACCTGCATGGCCACGTTCGCAAAGATGATGGTCGGCCGGAACACGCCGCACTGAATGCCGAGCGGCCGCACGGCGTAGGCGGCATCCGTGACCATTTGCATGAACGCTGCGGGCGGGTTGCCACTGCCGTCATCGGCCACCACGAAGAAATAGCCGGGCCGGCCGCTGCCATCGAAATTGTAGAACTCAGTCAGCGTCCACTGCACCGTCACGCCGACGCCCAGGATGCTCGACGTGAGACCGTAATAGTCGCCGCGCGAGAGCCCAAGAATGTAGGCGGCGAAGCGCCGCTTCAGCGGGGTATCCTGCTCCTGGTCGGCACCGTTGACGAAGGCAGCAACGTTTGTGACCTGGTCTAGCCCGGTCACCGGCGATGTCATGACGGTCAGGGTGCCGGCCCGGACATTGCCCGCAGCGCCCGCGATCAGCGCCGAGGCTGGGACGATGATCGAGGCCACCATCGAGGGCACGGTATACCCGCCGAGTGTGGCAGAATAGTTGGGATGCGCAGGATTCGCGATCACCACAAAGTTCTGCGATCCGTCGTTGGACTGGACCGTTGCGGCCTTGTTCGCACCGGCATTGGTGACGATGCCCTGCGCAGTAACCGAGCTCGCAGCCGGGATGAAGCAGGTGGTCGGCGCCGCCGTGAACCGGGAATACGTGAGCTGCCCGGTCGCGGCCTGAGCCCCAAGACGTGGCGACGGCACCCCATTGGAGATCCCGATGGGCTCCATGAAATCGGCAGTGAATGTGTCGACGTCCACGTCTTTGGCCGTGCTCAGGCGGGTAGCGGTCAGCAGGTCCAGCACCATCGCCTGGAACCACAGAAACAGGCCAGCATAGCCCTCCGCGATGGCGCGCAGCGTGGAGCCGATGGCGAAGTTGATCAGCTTCGACGCGCGGCCCTGAATGCCGGCAACGATGTCGGCGACGATCGTCGAGAACGACTTGGTCGGGAGTGTTGCCACCGGCTTGCCTTCTTACGTCGTTATGGAGAAAGAGACGCTTCGCCCGGTGAGCGCGTCCCAATACTTGATGCCGATCGAGACCTTCCCGCCCGCTGACTCCGAGACTGAGATCTGCGCCGGCGGGTTCGGTGCAACCGAGGCCTCGAGCGCGATCTGGGACACCACGACGGCCTTGATGTCCGCGGCCGATAGGGTCGAACCGACCTTCTGTGGCAGCCCTGCGCCATAGGTCGGATGCCAGACGTAACCCTGGACCGCGGTGCATAGCCTGCGCTCCAGCCGCTGCCTGACCTCGTCGTCGCCATCGATCACAAGCAGATCACCTGTGGCATCGACCTGGAAATCGTCGTGCCATTCGAGCGAGAGATCGGCCATCTCAGTCGTCTTTCCCGCGCCTATCGGTCCACCCAAGGGTCCAGATGGACAGAGGGCCTGCGGCCCCCTGAGTGATCGCAATCTGCTGGCTGGTGTTGGTGCGGACCGTCAGGGCCGCTAAGCCTTGGCTGGAGCTGTTTTGGATGACCTGTGAACCTCCTGGTCCTACGATGTCTGGGCATGCGACACTCGTCGCAGAACCCGGAGAGGCGCCGTTGACGAAAATGACCACCTGCGACGAAACCCGAACCCCCGGCGGGACGGTCAGCGCATACAAGGCCCGAGAGGCGACGCCACTTGAGTTGAAGTCGAGCACCCCGGCATCCCAGATAAACTCATCGCCGAGCTGTTGGAATTTGATCCAATTTCCCGATCCATCTGTCCTCATCGCGCCGATGCGGCGGAATAACGCATATCCGACAGGGAGCACCGGTGAGGTAAGCGACGTCGAGACGACGATGTCTGCCAGGCTGCCATCAGCACTCGCGATCAGGAACGCGTGATACCACGTGTTGACCGCGATGGTGCCGGTATCCAGTCCTCCGCCAGAGCCCGCCGCCCAGATTGCAGCCGTCTTGCTGAGCGCCGCCGGCAAGTTGACGATCGCTGAATTGCTTGAATCGGCTGCTTGACCTGCGGATACGCTGAAGGACGGCGAGCTGCCCGCCATCGAAATGGTCAGACCGGAAAGGTGAGCGCGCGGGAAGATAAAAGTCATCGTCTCTTGAGCTCCGCGATTTCGCGCTCGAGATCAGAGACCCGCGCCCGTGTTTCCGCGACGAACTCTTGAAGCGCCAAGGTCAAGATCGCTGCGACCTTGCCCTCTTCAACCTCGAGGTACTTGCCGTTTCTGGTCACCAGATGCGGGAAGACCTTGGCGAACTGCTGCGCGATGAATCCGACGGAGAACCTCGGCGCGACCTCATGGGCCACCTCTCCGGTCTCGAAGTCCAGCGCCCTCACCAGAAAGGTCTTGAGCCGTAGTTTCAGCACCTGACCGAGCACAGGCGGGTGCTGGCGGACCTTCGTCTTGAGCCGGCGATCGGACAGCATGCCGAACGACTGACCTGTGATGCCCTTGGTCACCGCAAGCGCGTCCGACACCATAGTGAAGCCGTTGTGCGGCAGCTTTGGTGCGGTGTGCGCCACCTTCGCGGACGAGGCGATGTCGATCCCAACACCGCCGAGCTTGACCGTATGCTGCCCGCCGAACGCGGAGTGAACGATGCCCTGCAAGGCGTCGAGCACGTGCGAGTGCAGCACCTGCGCCAGTCCGGCCTGATTGATCGCGTCCGTCAATTTGGACATCTGGCCGGCCAGCGAGGACAGAATCCCAGCCATGTCCGACATCGTGCTGGATGACATCTGGTTGCCGAGCGCAACCAGCGCGCTGGCAATCTGCGGCGGGCCGCCTGCGTCGGCGAGCGACGGAGCGAGACTTGCGATCTGGGAGCCGATGTTCTGCAGCCCGGGCAATCCCACGCCAGAATTGACCATGCTCTGCGCCTGGGCGATCAACCCGGACAGTTGGCTTGCTACGCTACCGACCTTCGACAGCGGATTGGCATTGGTCTTGATCTGGTGGGTGATCGTCATACCGCAGTGACCGTGTAATCGCCGCCGGCCATGTGGGTGATGGTGCCAGACGCGATTTTGGTGATGTTGCCTCTGCCGTCGAACACGTGCGTGGCGCCGTTGCCGTCGGTCACCTCGATTGATCCATCGTTCTTGAGATAGACCTTCTGGCCGACGCCGCCTTGCGCGCCCTGCGCCGATTCCGGACCGCCCTGCGAGTTCTGGAATCGCGTCCACAACACCATCTCACCAGACTGAACCTTGGGCGGAGGCTGATCGTCGGAATGAACGCGCTGGACAATCTTGGCGGACTCGAAATCCCCTTCCTGCAACCGCACGACGACCTGGTCGCCTGTGGTCTTGCCGTCGCCGGGCTGCAGGCCGATCGCGATGCCGTAGCCGGCGCCGATATGGCCGGTCTCAATCGGCAGCCAGCCGCTCTCATGGCCCTCCGGCATGAACACCACCTTGGCGAGGTGCTTGTCCGGATCGTAGCTCGTCACCAGCCCGTGCCGCTCGGTGTAGCGTCCGGCCGAATGCCTCTCGATCATACCGAGGACCTGATTTTCGTTCACGAGGCTGACCTTCCCTCTTTCGCTGATCTCGCCGTGAGGTGCGTGGTGTGACCAGGCATACCGATAACATGGTTGACGGTGTCGAGCTCGTAGACCTGGTCGTAATAGGTGGTACCGCTGAGCTGAAGGCCCATCCCAGCAGATACGTCCGGGTCGCCTACGATGGTGGCGGTCACCTGCAATTCATGGCGAGCGCGTTCCGCAGCATGCGATCTAGCGCGCTTGTTCACGTGCTCCTGCAGCAGGTTGGGAATGTGATAGTTGTACTCTGTCGGGCCGCCGTTGCCATCGACATTCGACGTGTACGAGAAGACCTTCTTCAGCTTCGGGTGAAACGACTTTATCGTCGTCTTGATCTTCTTCCCGGCCTGCACATTGCGGCCGATCTGAAGCTGCAGGCAGTCCGCAGAGATCGGCTGTCGGCTCTGGTCGATGGTGATGGAATAGGTTCCCTCCGTCGATCCCATCGGCAAATAGTGAAAAGTGCCCTTCGGGTCGACGAACCAGCGGCAGCCATCGATCTGCGCGAGCTTGTGGATGAGGTAGCCGAACGACACGTTGTCGGAGAGGTGGACGAAGTCCTGCTCGAGTTTTTTCCCTGCCATAATCTGGCTGGCGGTGATCTTGCCGGACAGCCCAACGCGGCCGATCAGATCCTCGACGATCTCACTCGGCTTCTTATTGACCCACTTCTCCGACGACTTCTTCTCATGGAGCTTTGCCGATTTATCGCGGCCGGTGAAGTGGATGACGCGCGCAATGAGATCGCTGTTAAAATAGTCGACCTCGCCCGTCACCAGCGTGGCCGTCCTGCCGCGCGTCAGGACGGTGATGGAGGCCTCGTTGTCGCCGCTCGTCGCCGCCATCTCGTAGGCACCGGGGTATGAGAGCGGGATCACGCCAGAGAATTGCGCGGTCTTTCGCGTTGCCTGCTGGTTGACCTGGCCGTGCTCAATTGGGAACGTCTGGCCATTGACGGTCAACCACGCGGCGTGTGGCCCTGCCCCTTCCATGATCGCCATGCGCGCTCAGAGTCCCAGGATGCCAGTCGGTTGTCCGCTCGGCAGCACCGGCGGAATGAGAATGGTCTGCTCTCCTATGATCCATGGGCTCGTCAAGCCGTTGAGCCGCGCGAGCGCCACCCAATGCAGAGCGTCTCCGAGTTCGCGCATGGCCACTTCGAACAGCGTCGTGTCGGATACCCTCACCCCTCTGGCCGGTACGGTGGCTGCGACATAGCCTACGGTCATGACTGCACCTGGTTGAGGTTCGAGGCGGCGCGGCCGGCCACGCCGCGAGCGAGCGCCAGATCGCGCTGATCTTCGGCCGCCTGCGTGACCTGCAGAACCCCGTCAACGATTTCGGCGGAGCCGGTCGGCGCGGTCCATGTGTCCAGCAGGCTGCTCGGCGCGATCAGCGCCGCCTGCAGGTCGGTGACGAGCTGCGCCGCATTCAGCTTGATTGCCTCCAGAACGGCGCGCGGCGCCGCGCTGAGAGAGCCGGCTGCTTTGACCTGCGCCTGCAGGCTGGTCGTCTGGGCCTTGATGCTATCGGGAAGACTCATAGGCCCGACACCACCGCAAGATCGGAGAGGACCAGAGACTCGACGGAAGACGCGACGGCGCCGAGCACGCCCGCCATCGGGTTGCTCTTGACCATGCAGACGATCTGATATTCGACCCAAACCGGCTCACGACGCAGCGCGTAGTTGAAGCTAGCGATGATCACAGAGCGGTATTGGCCGGCCCAGATCAGCGGCACCACCTGACCGGACTGCCGGATGGAATCGAGCACGAGCGCCGTAGCATAGGCCTCGTCCCCGAAGAACTGGCCGTTCCAGTAGATATCCGCCTCGTCCGGGCCAAGCGTGTCGACGACGCGCCCTCCACCAGGCAGCTTGTGCACGACCATCGCCTGATTGCCGCCGGCCGGCATTCGCCTTGGCGTCGAGAAGCTGTCGAAGGCGATGCCGGCCAGCGAGAGAACTGAGGTCACCATAGCCTATTTGTCCGAGATGTTGTGATCTCCCGAGTAGAACTGCCCGGTGCCGTCGGCCGCCGGCGCCTGCGTCGGGAAACCGAGATACTGGTTGTTGGACTCGCTGAGTGCCTGAGCCAGCGTCTTGCCGTCGATGTTCAGGTTGAGCTGCACCGGCCTCTGCGCCGCTGGTGCAGCGCCAGGAGCGCCAAGCGTTGCGCCCGTGTTCTGGCGACGCAGCTCGATGAGAAACTCGTCGAGCTGCTTGCGATCCTTCTGCTCATCCTGCCGCTGAAACAGACCGTCGGTGAACTTTCCGCCCGCTCCAAACGTTCGAGCATTCGGCCCGTCCAGCGCCTTGTTGTAGTCTTTGATCCACGTCTTGAGATCCTTGCCGTCGCCCTGCGCCTCCATGTAACCGTAGGCGGTGCCTGCCACGCCGCCGATCGCCGCGCCTCCGACAGCGCCGACAGGGCCGCCGAACGCGCCGATCAACGCGCCGCCGGCCGCGCCAGCCGCCGCGCCTTCGAGAGCCCGCTTGGCGATGGAAGTCCCACCGTCCTTCGCCGCTCCAGGGGTGATGCTGCGAATCGCTTCGAGTACCGCCTTGAAGTCCTTCAGCGCGCCATTGACCGCGGGCAGCGTGTGAGCGCCGAGGTCCATCATGGTGTTGTTGAACTCGGCGACGGTGGTGCGGGCCTGCTGGACGGTCGAGTTATCGAGATAGGCTTGGCTGAACGTGCCATATCGATTGGCCCATTCCGGCGAATCCCGCATCGCCCTCATGTTGCGGACCTGATTGTAGACCGCATCATCGGAGAGCAGCGAGATCGCGCCGCTTCCCTGCGCTCCGAATATTTTGCGCTCCGCGCCAGCCCGCTCCTCCAACGGCAGCTTCGCCAAGCCCTCGTGCGCGATCTCCAGCATCTTGAGCGGATCGAGCTTGCCGCTGGCATCCTTCCAGGTGACGTTACCGTCTTTGTCGAGGAGCCCGATCTTCTTCAAAAGCTCGTCGTGGCGCTCCGCCTTCTTCTCGCTCTCGAAGATGGCCGTGCCCGGCATGGCGCGAACCATCGCCTCGCGCAGCCAGGTGCCGGATTTCGTGTTGGTCGCGCCCGCGCGCGTGAGCGCGGTGCCGAGCAGCAGCGAATCCCGGGGATCGATCCCGAGGCCGGATTGTAGGATCGGCACGGCATAGCCCGCCGCGCGCTCCATCGACTGCAACGACGAAGGATTTGAGATCGACAGGAATGCGAAATCCTTGGCCAACGCCTTGATCGCGGCCGGGTCGTATTCCTTCGTCATATGAGCAAGCCCGATCAGGGCCTGCATGGACTCCTTCGGATTACCGCCCTTCAGCCGCGCTTCGGTGGTCGCCGCCTTCAGCATCTCCGGCAGAACTTCAAGGCCGGCCCCCGGGCCAGTGCCCTCCGTCCCTTGGAACATCCGGATCTCTTGCGTCGCAGCTTCCGCGATGTCGTGCAGACCATAGCCTGACGTGCGCGTGGACTCCTGCAGGATCTTGCGGAGCTTGAGCCGGTTCTCGTCGGTGTACTCGAGCCCGGCGTGATACATCATCTGGAAGACCGTATCTTCCATCTGTGCAGCTTCATAGGCGCCGTAACCCAAGAGGCCGGCGGCCCCAAGCGCCGCACCGCCCATGTTGCCGCTCACCCTGACATGGGCGCCACCCGGCACCGACAGGGCCGGGCCCGAGATGTGCGCGCTGCCGCCACTGCCGGCCTGACGGCCAGGCCAGCTCGGCACGCGACCGCGTCCGCCGCCACCGCCGCCGGCAGCAATGGCGGCACCTCCGACCGAGGGGCCATTCGTCGCCGCGCGCCGAGAGGACGTGATAATGCCAGCAGCGTTGCCCTTCGCAGTACCCGATGCCACGGCGATGCGCTCCCAGGCGGTCGCCAGCTGCTGAGCTTCGGCCACGCCGGCAGCGCCAGGGCCGGCGATCTGCTTTCTGCTGGCCGCGCTAATCGACCGGTTCGCGGCCGCCGACGCCTTCTGGACGTCGCGCCAGGCCAGAGCGAGCTCCTTGGTCTCGTCGATGGCAGCCGCCAGCGCCGGGTTCTTCCCGACGGCCGTCATGTTGGCCTTGGCGCCCTCGACCGCCTTGTTCAGCTCGCGGACTTGCGCCAGGATCTTGCGCAGCGTCGGCGACGCCTCGTCAATGATCTTGAAGAGAGCGCCGACCTCGAAGGACGTGATCATCTGTATAGTGCCTTGCCCATCAGCAGAGCGACGGCGATCTCGCCGAACACGTCAGCCGCATATGGAATCGCGTTCCGCATGGCCTTGGCCGCAACTGGCCGCGGCGGAATGCGCGAGGTGCCCATCTCCTGCCAGAGTGCGACTTTCTCCGGCGAGCCGATCACCACGGTGAGCTCGGTGGGCACCAACTCTTTGGCGAACGATGCCGCCATCTGACCGGTGCGCTTAAGCGGCGAAGGGACTGCGAAGCCCTTCGCGGTCTTGTCTTTCAGGGTCGACTCGGCGAGTGGAGCCCATCCCGGCTGATAGTGCCCGGGATACTCGGCCGCCAGCGACAGGGCGAGCGATCCGACCTTGTCCAGACCGATCTCAAGGCGCGGCTTGACGGAGACGATTGCCGCCCGCAGCTGAGCCTCGAACTCGGTGAGGGTGATCATGTCGGCTTGATCCAGCGGTTCGATCGGCGGTCGAACTTGCCGCCATTGTTCTCGCCATTGGCGATGAGCCAGGCCATCAGGAAGTCATCCGGGGCGCTGAAGGCGACATCGAACGAGAGACCGGCGTTACAGGCGGCGACCCGCAGCTTGAACGCGGGCCGCTCGCTCAGTTTTTTGCCGTCTCGAGCTCCGCCTCTTCATCGACCGGTGCGAACTTCTTCAGGGCCTCGGCCGCCGCGGCGAAGCCTTCGAAGCCAAGCTGCTTGATCAGAAACTCGACTTCGCGCTCCGTCGCCGGCATCGCCACCGGCTGGGCGTCGATCTTGATGACCGTGCACGCCAACGTGGCCATGTCGGCAGCCGCGGCGTTGTTGGCCGCGGCGCCGAGCACCTTGTTAAGCCGATAGACCTGCAGGGCGTTGAGCTGCCGGACTTCGATCCGGCGTCCCTTGGCGTCGACATGAAACCTCGTTTCCACCGCGTTGACGATGGTTTGCGACGGCGTTTCGGGAGCTTCCTCTTCTCTCATGGGTGTCCTATGCTACGGGAGGTTGATGGAACTGGAGCCGATGGCAGCGTACGTCTATGTGATCTCCGGCGAGCACGGCCGGCAGAAGATCGGGGTCTCCGACGAGCCGCGACGGCGGCTTGCCGAATTGCAGACCGGGTCGCCGTTCGCCCTCAAATTCGAGTTTGTCGGCGAGGTCGAGAATGGCGGGGCCGGCCCTGTCGAGGTTGAGACCCACTTCATGCTCAACCAGCACAAGGCTCCGGGCGGCGATGAATGGTTCGTGGTGCCGCCCGACGTCGCGATCACCGCCGTGATGGCAACCGCTCATCGTCTCGGCTATCGCATCAAGCCTGTGGATCCGGACGCGAGTGGCCGCGCCCCGATCTCGATTGGCCCGCAACCATGGCACCACTGGATGACGGCGATTGCCGCAGTCCCCCTGATCGTGCTGATGGCTTGGCTGCTGGTCTCGTTCAACAACGACCAGATCGGCGGCATCGCAACGGCGATTCTCGCGGTGATCCTGGTGCTTGGCTTCAAGCTCCTGCGCTTCGCCTTGATCGAAGCCGGCAAGGTGATGGTCTGGGCCGGGCGCGGCTTGAACCCGGGGCCCGACGGTTAAGGCGCCATCGTCCCCGGATCAAACGTGACATCCTTCGGCTCGTCTTCGGCGACCTTGTCGGGCTGAGCGCCGTACTTGACCCCCGGCATCGGCCCCATATTCCGCAACAGGTATTCGCTGTAGCGGCCCCGCTCACCGTTGATGTCGAAGTGCATCAGGTCGCGCTCGCCGCCGCCGCCGAGTTGGGTGCCGAACGCACCACCCCACGCAAATTGCCCCTTGAGATCAGGATGCCGTGCCAGCATCTCGCCATAGGCGTGACGGGCGAGCGTCTGATACATCCCGCTCGGGTCCTCGCCGCGGTTGCGCAGCACTTTGCCCTGCGGGTCGGCGATATGGAAGTCGGCAGCCCGGCCATTGTGGTTCGGCGTGCCCTCGCCGCGATAGCCGGACGTCATCGACACCGTGTAGCCCACAGGCAGATGGGCTGCCGCCGCACTGACGATCTCGGTGATGCGAGGTTCGACACGCGGGTCGATCTGTCCCGACAGCCGTCCGCCGCCACTGCGTTGAGCGACTCCGGGTTGACCGCTCTCGAAGGCTGCCTTGCGGCGCGCCAGCTCCCTGCCCCAGCCGGCCTCAAATGTCTTGTGGCTCTGCTCGCCGTGCATCCCCGGATAGGGATTGCCACGAACGTTCGTCATCGCGCCACGTGTGTAGAAGCCGAGCCCTTGCTGGTGCATCATGTAGAGCTCTGCGTCGGTCGGGTCGCGGCCGTACCTCTCCCGAAATTGAGCTCGGTTCGCCGAGAACATCCGGGCCGCCGCCATCGCGTTGTCGCGAGCAGAATAGATGTTGCCGCCGGCGCCGAACCGCGCCCATTCCGATTTCGGGCCACGGCTGCCCATCTGGAACAGCCCCTTGTATTGGGTCTTCCGATGCGCGTTCGAGGTCGGATCCATGCCGCTCTCTATCGAGGCGATCGCGCGCATGGTGTTCGGATCGAGATGATGCGCCTTCGCTGCGTCGACAATGGCCTTGTCGGTCTCCGCTGACCCACGGCTGACCAGTTTCCCGGCGGCGCCCCCGTTATATGTCGCGCCGGTCGGCGCGTAGCCGCCGCGTGAGGTGTGGTGACTGGCGCGATCAGCGAGCGCGGCATTGCCGTGATGCCGAACTGCATGAAGGCGTGATCCCCCGCCCGGCTCGCTCTCCGCCGCGCGGCCCTCGGGGCTATATCCATCGAGGTCGGGCATGAAGGTGTCGGCCGGGTCAGCGCCGTCGCTCCAGCTGACGACGCCGACCTGCCGTCCGCCGACGGTGATGACCCCGATCTGCATCAGGCAATCGGCACCTTGGAACTGGCCATGCCTTCCAGCGTGAGGGTCACTGGCGCATCGCGTTGAATGTTGCCGTGGTCGTCCAGGAAGATGACGAACTCGGTGTATTGATAACGGGAGAGCGAGCCGTTGGGATTGTTGATCGTCTCGTTGAAATATCCCGGCCTCAGCACTCTGCCTTCGTTGAAGTTCTGCTCGACCGCGACCAGAAAGTCTGTCAGCTCCGAGCCTGTGCGGGTAATCTGAAAGTCTATTTTGTAGCCGTCTGGCACGAAGCCATAACGCGGTGGCCGATTGAACGGCTGCGATTTGATGCTGTGCTTCAGCGCAGTGATCTTGACGTTCTGAACGTCGCCGAGCGGCACCAGCAGCCCCGAGCCGCCGTCATAGAAGCTGAGCGTATAGTCGGTGCCGGTGTTCATTCCATTGACGGGCAATGGACCCTCCTAGTGTCCGGGATTGCGGGATGAGCGCCGATCAGATAGTTGCGCCCGGGGGCGGGTTGATCGAGGAAGTGACGTCGACGTTGCCACCACCCTGGAACTTGATGACGAAATAGCGGACCGTGTTGAGGTACCGGACCTTCGCGTAGAGGATCAGGTAGCCCTTCGAGATCGAGTCCTTGGTGTTGTTGTTGAGGTCGCACTGCGTCGCGAACCCATCGATCATGCCCTGGCCGTTAATGCCAAGGCCGAACGCCGGATCTTTCAGCTGAGCGTAGCGGCCATCGAAGAGGGCCTTGGCGTCACTGCGGGTCTGGTCATTCGCCTGGATCGACTGCAGCCGGCCGATGAACGATCCCGCGGCCTTGCTCTTGGCGTCGCGCGCCAAGAAGTTGGTCATGCGGGTATAGTTGATGTCGCTCGCCGCGGTGTTGCTCGAGACGTTGCGGCCGGTGGCGAACGAGAAGTAGTAACCGCCCGGGGACTGCTGCGGCCCGAGGATCACATCGATGCCACCCAGGTTGATCTGCGCCAGCTCCGTGTCGGAATATGGCTGCGCCTGGTTCTGCGTTGCGACGACGCCGCCGAGCCGCTTGTTGAGCGGCGACAGCTGCGGCGACAGATTGCCCAGGATACCAAGGCCCACCGCAGCCGGGTTGATGAGACGCGCGACGCCGTTGGCGTCGTCATAAAACGTCGGCCAGTCGCCCATGATGTACCAGAACCAGGGCGTATCGATGCCGGAGTTGATGCGCGTGTTGAGCGCATCCTGCCGCAGCTGGCCCGACGGACCGGCAAACACCGGCAGCATGCTCTCCCCGATCGCAAACGAGGCGATCGCGGCGTAGTTGGCAGACGTCGTCATGTCGCAGAGGGTGAATGAGTCCACCAGCGAGTTGCGCAGGACGTACATGCCCTTGCGCGGCGCGGTGTCCGTGCCCATCAGCACGGCGTCGGTGACGCCGGAGGCGCCATCGGTGCCGCCCGACAGCGTGATCGGGCTGGACAGGGTCGGCGGTGTGGTCGACACCAGCGCGGACGCGATGACGCACTTGGACGGCCCGCTGAAGGCGTTGCCGCTGTTGATCGCGTTCGCCAAGTTGGTCCAGAACGTCTGCCAGGTGCCCGTTCCGCCGGAGGCGGTCGCGCCCGACAGCGTGATTGCGGTCGAGGTCTTGGCGACGGTGAGCGCGTTGCCCGCCGTGCCGGCGTTCGCGCCGCTCGACACGAACTGATTGGCGGTGCCAATCAGCGCGCTGCCGGACAGGCCGTAGGTAAACTTGACGAGACCCGTGTCCGCCGAGGCCTGCAGGAACGCCAGCAGGTTCGACAGCGTGCCCGCCAGGTTGGTGCCAATCTTGACCTGCAGCCCTGCCGGCGTGCCGGCCACGAAGGTGACCGCGGTACCGGCGATGGTGAGCGTATCGTTCGCGGCAGGCTGACCGGTGAAGGTGGCCGTGAAGCTCGCCGGCACCGGACCAGCCACGTTGTTGAACTGTTCCGGCGACAGGCCCGGGAAGGCGATCACGCCCATGTAGCTGTTGGCGGCCGAGCCGTTCTGGATCGAAGCGTCGATGCCGTTGCCCATGATGCCGGTGTACTTGGCGGTCAGCGTGACGCCGCCCATGGTACCGGTGGCAGCCGTATCGGTGCCGTCGGTGACGCGCACCATCATGTAGCCGACAGCGTTGCCGATCTGCTTGCTCGCCGCAACAAACGAGGCGATGTCATAAGGACGGATGACCGGTGGTCCGATCGATAGCGAGACGTCGTAGGGTTCAGCGCCCGGGATCAGCGTGTTCGGCTGGCCCCAGCTGCCAACGCCGACGAGGCCCATGATATTGGTGGGCTGGCCCTGGATGAACGGCTGCGGAAGGATGATGTCGAAGAAGACGCCAGGCACCGCCAGCGCGGCAAGGTTCTGCGAGCCGTCGAGGAACACGTTCGACATTTATGCAGTCTCCAGTAAAAAACCCGCCTCAGCGGGCGGGTTCGTCGCGAATGGGTTGGATGGATGATGCCGATCAGGCGGACGGCTCGGCGGGCGCTTTGGCCGGGCTCTGCGCTGGCGCCGCAGGCTCCGGCGCATCGATGCGGACGAAATGATGATCGCGCTCAGCCATCAGAGCATCGACCTCGGCCGGATCAGTGACGATCTGGCCCTTGTCGTAGCCATGGAACGGATGGACGCAGACGAGATGATAGGCCACGGGCACTTCCCCTTTAGGCGGTGACGTTTGCGACGACGCTGAGGTCGACCGCGTTGGCGATTGCGATCTGAGCCGAGGTGATGGTGAAGCCGTCGAACGTCTCGACCGTCGCATACTCCACGTCGAAGATAAGATCGCGGCGATAGATGCCCGCGCTCTGCTCCTCATCGTTGGTGTTCGTGCGGTTATAGACGATGGTCGCCTGAGACGAGTCAGGCATCGAGACTCTGTTCCGCGCCTTCAGCCCGACGTCGATCGCCTTCGCCAGCTTGTTGCGCAGATCCGGCGTGGGAGCCCACACCGTCACCATGATGGAATGGCGCTGCCGATGCGAGACCTTGCCCAGCAGGCCCTTGCCTCCCTGTCGCACCAGCAGGCTGTGCGTGAACGGCACGGTGAGCGAGCTCGCCGTCGAAGACGCTCCGGGATAGCCCTTGCCCTGCGCCTCCGCTGCGAGGGCTGCCAGCATCGCGGCTGTCGTGGCACCGCTCTGTGAGCACACCACCATGTCGTCGATGACCAGCGTCAGGAACTCGCCCACGGCGACCTGCCCCGACACGGTGATCGTGCTGCCATTGAGCGCGAAGGTCGTTGCGACCTGCGCCGCCCGAATCTCATAGGTCTTGTCGAGGATCTGGTAAAGCGTCACTCCGGTGCCCTGCATCGGAAACACCGACACGTTCGGGACTGGCCCCTTCGCGCGGGGCAGCGGCGGATTGTCCTTCGTCAACCCCTGCATGTCGCGGTCGAGCTGGTCAGGATTGGGCCAGCCTTCGAAAATGCGGCAGTCGAGCGGTGCGATGATCGAGGGCTGCCCTGATCCGCTCGGATAGACCGCGTTCGCGGCCGTCGTCGCCAGATAGGCAGTGACGTCGGAAAGGTCGGCCAAGTTCAAGCCTCCAGGCGGATACAGATCAGCTGGTAGCCCAGCACATTCCAGTAATTCTGGCCGACCTCGTAGCGATACCCCTCATCGTCAACCACGATGTCACGATCGCGTACCGCCCCCTGCGCGAGCGCACGCTTCGGGATGTAGATACGCCACGTCGGTGCGAATACCGCGTCACCGGGAAGCGCATTGTCTTTCTTTCGCCCTGTCTGGGCTGCTTGAATGCTCGCCGGCACCTTGGCCGCGATGACCATTTCGCCTTGGGCGTTCGTGGGATCCGTGGTGACCACCTGCCCGGAATACCCGGTCAGCCCGATCGCATCGGTGTTGCCCGCAACCGATTTGGCGCGGCGCACCTCAATGCGTCGCGGATAGAGCAAGCCCATGGCTCACCTATTGCGAATAGGCAGCTGTACCTTTTCGGTCAGCTCGGGACAGGTCGCCGTGGCGACTATGTTCTGCAGCTCGTAGATCACTCCGAGTGTACCGCCCGACAGCATCACCTGCGCCATGCCGGCCGAGAACTTCTGGCTCACGATGATCAGCGCGCCATCGCCAGCGGTGACGGTCCAGCTTGAGGAGATGATCGCCTCTCCGGCGAGCCGCAGTGACCAATCGAGATCAAATGGGGCCTGTTCAGCAGGCCCCTTTCCGTCTTTCCAAATCAGCATCATCAGGTCTCACGTGTTGGGTGGCGGGGCTCGGACACTCCTATCGACCGGCGCCACCTGCACGCTTCGGCTCCGCTTTGGCGCTGACACCGAGCGCGAGGCGAACATTGCTCTCACGACCCGGCTTGAAGGCGCGAAGACTTTCAGCGCGAGCCATCCCGACGAACTGGCAAAACCGGAGGCCGCAAGCGCAACGATTGGTGACAGTGCACTCAGTGCCGCCCGGCCACCCGCCTGCGCAACCCCGCGCGCCAGCAGGGCAACGCGACCTGCTGGCTGAGCAGCGCCTTGCGCAATCGCAGAGCCCCGAGCGGACAATGCCGCCTTCGCACTGGCCGCGACCTTGCCGAGCGACGTTGCCGTTCCACGGGCCGTCAGCAGGACCGCAGACGAGATGCCTGCCCGACCCGAGCTCATCGCTCGAGCGGAGGCTTGCAAGAACAGGTTGGCGATCATGCCGCCTTGACCAGAGGACCTGCTTTGCCCCAACGTAGCCAACGCTACGCGTCCGGCGATAGCCGCTCGGCCAGCAGACATTGCGAAACCACGCGCGATCAACGCCACGGACCCCGGCGGCATGAGGCGCCCGAAGGACATCGCGGCACCGCGCGCGGCAAGCCCGACCTTTCCGACCAGACCCGCCTGACCTTTGCTCGAAGCGTGGCCTGACGCCGACAGCGCCGCGCGCACCGAGGCGGACGCGTTCCCTGCACCGACAGAGATGGATCGAGCCTGCAGCCCGGCATTGGCCGACATCGCTGCGCGCCCGCCGGTGATCGAGGCGCTGCGACCTGCCAAGAGCGCCGCTGAGCTGGAAGAGGCTCGCCCGACCGATATCGCTCCTCCTCGCGCGAATAGCCCCGCTCGGGCAGCGATCCCAGCCTGGCCGGAAGCCGCTCCCACGCTCGCTGCGCGCAAAGCCGCTTTGCCGGCGATCGCTGCGCGGCCGGACGCCATTGCCATACCAAGGGCTGACAGCGCGACGGACGTTCCAGCAGCCGCGGCCTTCAACGCGACAACAAAGACCACCCAGGTGTCACCGGTTGTCGCGCTGAACGATGCAGCTATAGGGGAAGCACTCGCCTGCACGAGGTCTTCGGTCGCACCGTTTACGCCTCCAAACGAGGTATTCCACGCGTTACGCAGCGTGAATCCGCTGCCAGACGCGGGCGGAGCTTTAGAGGCGTTCTCGGTGTTGTTGAAAGCGCAGCCCCAGATCAGATCCCCGTTCGCGGTCGGAGTTATGTTTCCGGAGCTTGGGGTCGCGCCGGACGAGATCTGACCCGTATGACCATCGGTTGGGTCGGCAGTCGCCGCGACGCCAGAATATTCGTCGACGGTCAGATCTCGAAAGTCAGTTGCAGCGGAGAATGTGACGGTAATCGTCGTCGGCGCGTTCGTGATGTTGCCGAGCACGAAGCTCGATGCGTTCTGAGTGAGAGATGCGTCGTTGGCTGCATCCAGCAGCTTATAGCTATTGCCCTTGTCGTCCTTGACTGACGTGATCGATGGGCCAGCGCCATAGCTGACGCAGCCGACCACACAATTTCCGCTCCCAACTGCGGCCCCCAACGTGACCGCAACCGTCGTGCTGTTGGCGCTCGCGCCCGCGATGCTACCCTGGACGCGCGCAATGGCCACGATAACTTCTCCTCGTGTCCATGATCAAGCCGGAGCTGCCTGATTGGTCAATCCACCGCCCCAGCGAACAAGCCACGGATAGGAGACCACGCGATGACCGCGCTGATTAGTAACCAGCGACACAGCAAGCTGCGGATTGATCGTATAGGAAGACGACACCCCGGCGCGGTACGTCTGCTCGAATGAGACCTGGAGCAACGGATTGGCAGAGTCGATCTGAAACCGGAAGGTGCAGGGCTGCGCCGCTGCCGGAACCTGCATATCGATCTCTGTAGCCACCATGGCCGCGTCGTCGTAGGCGATCTGCATGGACGACCCGTCTCCCGACGCATAGAGCAGTATTGCCTGCAGCGCCATCACTCCCTCTCCCCCTTGTCATGCCATGGAAAGGGTAAAGGTCGAAGGGTTGAACGACGCGGTGACTCCATTCGGAATCGACTGCGCAGAGACGCGACGCACCGCGCCGCTGCCGGTCGAGGACGTATTCACCCCTGCGACGCTGAACGTGTCAGCCCCGGCGCCTGCGACCGTCTGTAGACCGGTGTAGTTGCCAGCCGAGAACGACGGCGCAGCCCCTCCATACTCTGTCGAATAGACAATACTGTTGCCGTTGGCATAGCTATGTGCCTTCGCGGTGAAGACACCGGGCGACGCGGCCGAGACGGTGGCGGGCAACCAGGCGAAGTTGCCCATGTAGTCCCAGAACAGCAGATTGCCGGCACCGGAAGCGTCGTAGAGGCCCCAGGCCATCGCGATGCCCCAATCCGCGGCCGCGGTCGGGAACGCAATGGTGGCTCCGTTGCTGACGGTCGCCGGGCTCGTGCCCGTGGCGTTCGGGAAGGCGGAGATGCTAAGCGTGTCGCCCGACGCGACCGCGCTCGCGGCGTTGGCCGACAGCGTGATCGTGCTGGCTCCTGTCGACTGCACGGTGCCGACCGCGCTGCCGGTGGTCACGTCGTAGACCGCCATGCCGGCGACGATCCAGGACGGCACCGAGGCCGCGTTGATGGTCGGGCTTGCGGTCGAGGTCGCGGCATTGGTAACGAGCGTCCCGGCGACCTGCACGCGCGCGTAGGCGCCCCCCGAGACCTCGGTGAAGCCAGTGCCAACGTCGGTGCCGACGGCCGTGAACAGCGCCAGATAGATCGCCGGCAGAGCGGGCATCGCCTTCTGACCGGTGAGGTAATTCAAGACGTTGAACGCGGAATAGTTCGTCAGCCCGGTCATGTCGGCGCGACCCTTCGATAGTTTAGGAGTTTCGCCGCCACGATCTGCGGCATGGGAATGGTCACGGTCCCGATCGTGAAGGTGTCGGGGCCATATTCGATCGCACTGTCGCCAGCCTTGAGACTCTTGATGCCCGGCAGCGTGTCCAGATTGTCGAAGGTGATCTTCACCCAATCGAGGCACGCCTGGGCGATGTCGCCCGGCACGCTCGGCAGGCCCGCGGTGTATTGCGCCTGGACATTCTGCACTCCGCGGCTGAACACGTAGCCGCCGCGCAAGTAGATCATCTTGTTGTCAAAGACGAAGCCCGCCACGCGGGTGGCCGTCGAGAACGGCACAGGCTGATCGTCGATGGTCAACGATGCGATCGCGGTGACGTTGCGCTCCGGCAGCATTATCGATCGGCCCCCGCCCCCGTTGAAGGTCCGGGTGTAGGATGCCGAGAGCACCTGATAGCCGAGATGCTTCTGGATCGACGTGGAGCAAGCGGAGATCAACCGCGCGACGATGTCGTCCTCGTCGCTGTCTTGCCCGAGCCACAGCAGGGCGTCGGCCAGCTTTGCAAGATCACCGCTCGCCATGCCTTGTCCTTACTGAGCCGGGGGCTGCGGAGCAGGCTGGGCCTGATCGGCAGGCTTGGCGCTCTCGACCACGACGAAGCCGTGGCTCTCCATGTCCGCGACCTTCTCCGACGGCACCATGAAGAAATCGCCGGACTTCTCGAAGCTGCAGGACGCGTTCGGGTCGGAGGCATGGCGCATCAGCGAGTGGCCGGCATCGACCAGAGGCGTCGGCTCGGTCAATCGGACGAAGCCTCCTGCCGATTCAAGACCGGACGTATCGACATCGTCGGGGACCGTGATGGTGCGATCGGTCGAGTCGACTGGAAACTTGGTCGTGCCGATGTTGGCCTCGTCCGTGCCCGGCGGGGCCTTCAATTTCTTGGGCATGCTGCTCTCTTCAGATCGAGGGGTTTAAGCGGCGCCCGGCCCATGGGGTGACCGGGCGCCGCACGAACCGCCGACGGTGTTAGCCGTTGGCGATGTTGGTGATCGCGCCCATGGCGAAGGGGGCGTACACGGCGAGCGCCTGCTCGCTGTAGACGCCGACCTGGCGCTGACGCGTCGTGATGGGCCAGTCGATCTGATAGTAGTCCTGACGGGTTTTGACCTCGGCAACGTTCGGGACCTCGTTGCTCTGGTACTGGATCGGCAGATCCTTCGCCCAGCCGACGATGGTTCCCGGGGGGACCTTCGGATGGATGTTGATCGGTATGCGCCGACCTGCGCCTGGGGCCATGAACGGGTTGTAGTAGAACTCGACCACTCCACCGGCGCTCAGGATGAACTCGCCAGCCTTCGGATCCTGGAAGTAGTTGATCAGGCTGCCGCCGGCGCCGTTCGAGATCACCTTGGTGGTGATGTTCTTCAGCTCCTGCGAGTTGACCCAGATCTCGGACAGCGAGACCTGATAGAGGTCCCACATGGTCTGCATCATCTGGTCGATCTCGGCCACCGAGCCCTTGCCGGTCGCGGTGAGGGTCGAACCGGTGCCAGCCGTGCCGGATGCGAGCGCCTGGACGTAGGCGCCGGAGCCGGTCTTGGCCGCGGTCGTGAACAGGCCGTCGTAGGCGAGCGAATTGGTGGAATAGTCCGCTGCCGCGATCGAGGCCGCGGTCTGGGTGCCGGTAGCCGCCGCCTTGATGTCCACCGAGTTGATGGTGGTGATGGCGCCGAGCACCTCGGAACCTGCCACGCCCCAGAACCAGGCATAGCCGACAGCGCCCTGCACCGAGTTGACGGTCGCGAACAGGTGCTGCCCCGCGGTCACCGCCTGCGAGGCCGCCGCGGACTTCTGCGCGGCACCGCCGTTGAGCGTAAACGTCTTGCCGTCAGCGCCGGTCACGGTCTTGACCGTTCCGACGCCGCCTGCGACGGACGAGTTGAAGTAGCCCTCGCCGGTCAGGGCGATGCAAATCACCGACAGCGTAGCCACGCCAAGCGATGTGCCAGAGCCCGATGCCGAGGTGGTGGGAGTCGGTGTGGTGCCGAGCGCGGCCGAGTTGTTGCCCCACATCAGGCCCATCTCTTCCTTGAGGAAGACCTTTTGCAGCAGCCGCATGGTCATGCGGGCCTGAATGTCCTCGAAGGTGCGGCCGGCCGAGATCGCCTCGAAGGTCGCCGCGTCCTCCTCGCCGATCGTGACGTAGGAGGCCGAACGGTTCGCGGTCTGATAGCTCATCTGGCCGGCGCGCTGGCCTTCGGGCACCCAGCCCGACGCATCGAAGCCGGAACCCATGATCGCCATCACGGCGCGCCAGTTGGTGGCGGTGCCGATGCCGCCGCCAATGCGCGGCAGCTGATTGCGGATCGGGCAATAGACCGGATAGAGGTTCTTGGCCGGAGCCTGCAGGTCGTAGGCGACCAGGCCGGTGCCGGTCGAGATGTTCTTCGCCAGGACATCGATCTGAGCCGGACTCATGCCGGCGCTCACCAGAATGCTGCGCGCGATGTCCTCCGACGGGTTCTTGAGCGAGTCGACGAACGACTTCTGGAGGTCTTCGGGACTGACGTGCTTCATTTGGAGCTCTTTTCTCCGTTCGCGAGGCAAATAAAACCCCGCGCGGACCATTCCGGCGGGGTGGGTTTATCGGCCTCGCTGATGCTTGGCCGGATCGGTGAAAGCTGAACGCTGACTGTTAGCGGTACGTGATCTTGCGGGGCAGCTGGTGCGATGCCTTGATCAGCAGCATCGCCCGCTCGTCATCGGGCATCGCGGCGAGCGCCTTGGCGATGTCCTCCTGGGTCTGCGCCGGGCCCGCCTTGCCAAGCGCCGCAGCGCCGCCCGCGTCTTCGCCCTTGGTGATGGCTGCGAACGAGCCGACCGTCTTCGCTGGCGCCGGCTCCTGGCTGTAGTCGTCGAGCCGCTTTGACAGCACACTCACCTGCTCGAGCAAATCGGGGATCGTCGAATTGACGTGCTCGGCCATCTTGGCCAGTGCCTCGTCCTTCTCGGCGATGGTCTTCACCAACGTGTCGCGCTCGTTCGCCAGGTCGGCTCGCGCATCGTCGATCGCCTTGGCGAGCCGTTCACCGCCGACCACCTCGAGGTCGACGGCGATCTCCCCGGACTTGACCAGATCGCCGACGGCCGCTGCCTTCTGCGCCTTGAACTGCCCGACGAACTCGTCAACCTCTTCCTTCGCGAGTTCTTTGAACACGGCAGATCCAGCCTTGACCCACTCGCGCAGCTTGGCCGGGACCGGGGAGTTGTCGCCCTCGAACTCCGCCTCGTTCTGAGTGCCGGCGACCAGATATGACAGGGACTCCAGCAGCTCCGCGAACCGGCTGACGTGGTACATGCTCTTCTGCATGTCCGCCTCACCCGCCTTGGCGAGCGCGGCCACCTTCTCAGCCGCCGCGTTCAGCACGGCGGTGGCCTTGGCAACGGGGTCGGCTCGGGCCTCGGCCGCCGGGATTCCAGCTTCGGCCGCCGGGGCGTCCGCGGCCTTCGCGACCGTTTCGTCTTTCTCGGCTCCGCCTTCGGCCACATCCGGCGCCCCAGCGTTTTTTTCGATTGCCCCCTCACCTTGCACCATCTGCTCGAAAGTCGCGCCCACAGCCTTCTCTGCGGGTTCTGCCGACGAATCGGCCGCGGTCGTTTCGGACTTGGAGAGATCGACCAGCTCCATGTCAGCGATGCCGGCGCTCGTCACCACGGCCAGCGCCGAATTGATCGACTTAAGCAGCTCGCCTTCGCGCTCGGAGCCGACCAGGATGTGATGGCCCGCTTCGACCGCCGACGTCACCGCCTTGACGATCTCGCTGCTCGTGGCAGTCGCCGGCAGCTCGACATAGGTCTTCTTCACGCTGGACTCCTCGGTTGAGGGCGAGCCAGCGGCGCGCCACAGATCGAATTTCGCTTCGGGGTTTGATGGACGGTCGACAAGGCTGATCTCAGTCAGCAGGATTTTGGTGATGATCTTCTTGTTCTTCGGATCGCGTGCCAGCACCTTGCCGCCGATCGAGAAGCCCTTGTAGACCTTCTTCGTGACCTTGCCCCAGGCCGTGTCGTCCACGACCTTCGCGGCAAGATACAGGCCCTTGTCGTCGACAACGGCGTCCTCCGCTGTGCCGACCGCGGAGAGCTGGTGCATCTCGCGGATGTTGCCGAACTCCATGTAGCCGGCCAGCGCATCCTCGATTGCGCTCTTCAGCACGATCTCGCCGTGGGCGTCGCGCGCCTCGGTGGAGGCGTAGCCCTCGACGACGCGCTGCTCCTCGTCCACCTTGGCGAAAGAGCCGTAGAATCGTCGTGTCGCGCCCATCAGACCGCTGCGCCCGTGGCAGGGTTGCGCCAGACTTTGCCATCAAACACGATATTCATGTTCAACGTAGCGTCGTGGAAGGTCTGGCCGAACTTCGGGCTGGCCGGTCTCGCCGACGTCGTGCCGACAGTGCCGGCCGCGCCATTCGAAGAACCGGCGGCGTTGACCCAGCCATTCGCGATCAGGACGAAAGCGTCGAAATCGGGAACGTCGAGAGTGAATCCAGACGCGCAGCTGTAGCTGCGGCCGTTGGCTGTCGTGGTTGCGCCGCCGGCAGGCGGCAGCAAGCGGATGTTAGGCATCGGCCGTTGCTTTCGTTTTGCGGGGTTTCGGCTTCTTGCCGCTGGGGCCGTTAGCCCCGCCGTCGAGCGGCATGCTCAACTGACGCTCCTGCAGCTTCGCCTCAGTCTCTGCGTTCGACCTGATCATCGAGACCGGGATAGCTCCCGAGGCCGTGTAGATCATCGGCTCGTTGCCGGCGTTGCCCGGCAGCGGGTCGAGACCACGGGTCGCGCGCACCTCGTCGATCGAGCGCGAGCCGTTCTTCAGGTCGATGTCGTCGATCTCAGACTGCTTCTTCGGGTCGAGATCGATGATGGTGTCCCAGGCGAACTCCAGATCGGTGAAACCGAGATCGTCCTGGATCACGCCGTCGAAAAGGCGCTTGGCCCATTTGAGCAGCGGCATCAGACCCTCTTCGAGGGCACGATCCTGGTCCTCCTGAGACGTTGACCGGTTCATCTGACGGATGAACGGGGTCGGCGGCAGCGAGAAACAGAAGCAGACGACGCGCGCCAGCCATTCGTCGAACTCGTCTTTGAACGGCGAGTCCTTGAAGGCCTGATACTTCGTCCCGAACGGCGTCCATTGCAGCTTGGCGCGCTCGGCGTCGTTGCCGGCCATCCTGCTGTCGAACCAAGCCTGAAACTCGCGGATATGATCCGGCGTCCAGCCCTCGGGTCCGGTCAGGATGCCGTCGGGCCGGTTGCCTTCCGTGAACCAGGCGAGCTGCTTGGTCTGCCGGCGCAACAGCGTGTTGATCGAGACAATGATCTGCTCGACCGGCGAGAAGCCATAGATGTGGTTGGTCCGCCGATTGCGCGGTGCGTAGATCAGGTCCTCGGTGGTCAGGTTCGCCCAGACCACCCCCTTGATGATCTGCTGGAACGCTGGCGAGCCGGGCGGAGGCCTGCGGCCGCGCTGGTCAATCAGCGGGTGGATCGTCGCGCCGTCCACGACCTCGAGGCCGATCAGGCCGCCGGCGCGGTTGCGGCGGCGCTCGACGGTCGGCGCGTCAATGACGAGCAGGTCTTCGACGAGCGGACGAAGCCAAGCGGCGAAGTCGGTTGCGCCATCTGGCTTTCGGAACAGCTTCTCGACTTTGCGGATCCGCTCATCGGAGTCGGCGCTCGCCTTGCGCCCGCGCCTGGACTTGATCTGCCAGTCGAGCCGCTCGATTTGATCCTTGCGGGTTTCGATCGCGAGCCGAACGAGCTCGACGTTGGCAAAGCCGCGCAGCGCATCGAACCCGAACGGCTCGACGCCGCGCGGGGTCCAATTGATGTTGAAGTTGGCCGGGAAGTCGAAGCCGCGAACCGGCTGCTCGCTCTGCGGCAGCAAAGGCTCGCCCGGCGAGAACATTGCAGAGCCCGGCGCGAACACCGCGCTGTTGCCATAGCCGTTCAGAAACCGGCCGGTGATGGGTGTCTTCTGTCCACCGGTCGGCATCCGCTTGCATGTCCTTTACGGCGGGGACGGAACGTCCTCCCCCATCTGTTGACGCATCCACTCGACGGAGCCCTTGGCCCATTCCTTCGGAGCGGGCTTGGGCGTGTCGTCGATACCAGGCAGACCGGCCGCGGCGGCCGCAGCCGCGAGCCGCGCCTTCTCGGCCATCTCCTGGCGCGCGATCTCGAGGAAGGCAGCGCCCGGCCCGTACTCTTTCAGCAGCAGCTCGTGCACTGCCCAGACCAGCGCGTCAGCGCGGTCCGGTGATCGCTCGCCCGTATATCCGGACTGCGAAAACATGGTCATCTGCTCTTCCAGGTCGGGCATCCGCCCGACGTGGCGCACCTTGTCGACCTTCGGGTCGTAGAGGCCCGACACCGGCTCTGCCCGAACCCACTTGCCGCGCGAGGCCGTGACCTCGATGAATGGCACGTTCTCGTCGACGGTGCGGATGGCCTGCGCCACCATGGCGCCGCCGAAATTCGTCTCGCCGATAATCGCGTCAGCACGCCATCTGTGGAAGGCGTGCACCGCGCGGCGCGCCCAGGCCGCCGGCGAGTCCCGCAGCGACAGATCTTCGAGGACGTAGACGCGGCCGTCGACCCCGAGTCCGGCGACGATGATGCCGATCTCGTCAGATCGCTTGTCCTCAGGGCCGCGCGCGCCCGATGGGTCGACCGACACCACGATGCGTTTGAGCTCGACCACGTCGCTCTCGGTGACTCTGCACTGATCGAGCCGTTCGTAGGACCAGAGCGCGCCGTCGACCTCGGCGACGTAGATGCCCTCGTAGAACCGGCGCCGCTGCTTTTCAGGCAGCGAATCCAGCGCAGCGATGAACTCTGGCGTGAGGTTCGCCGCATTGTCCGTCGGGTTGAGACCCATGCGGACGAAGTCTTCCGGCTTGGCGAGAGCCAGCCGCGAAGTCGGGTCCTTGTGCAGGCCGAACTCGACGTTCGTCCAGTGACCGGCGCCGGCCGGGTTGAGATCGTAGAACGCCTTCTGCCGGAGCTCTTTGCCGGCCAGCGTCAGAACGCGCTGGGCAAGACGAGTGCGGGCGAGCAGCACCGACGCATACGGTATCTGCGAGCACTCGTTGAAGAAGACCGTCGCAAACTCCTGGCCGAGGATCTTCTCGACGCGCTCTTTGTCGTCGAGGCCTGCGACCCAGATTTGCGACCCGTTCGGCAGCTCCCAATAGCCGTCCTGCCGGCGCTCATGCATGCGCACGGACGGGAAGCACAGAGAGCGCGACTTGGGCAGCGTATCGAGCGAAATTGACGATCGCGCCGCGTTGGCGCGAAAGCGCAGGATGGCATGTCGCGAGCCAGGCGCGCCAATGGCGCGTGCCATGATCGCGCGGCAGATCAGGAACGTTTTTCCGGACCGCGCTCCGCCGAACATCAAGACGTTGCGCGCTGCCCCCCCGAGAAGGCGGTTCGCGATCTGCTGCCGCGGCGTCAGGCTAAAGGAGGCCGGCGTCATCCTTTGAGAACACCACAGGGATTGGGTTGCCGTTCGGCCCACTCATCTCGATCGCGGCCTTGTCAGTCTCGCCGAGCCGGTGCTTGGACAGATGGATGGTCATGTTGACCGCGGAGGAGCCCGACCCGTTGGCGTGGCGCCATTGCAGCCGCCGCAGCGAGACTTTCCCCAGATTGACGCCGCGCTCCCACGCCTCGGTGACTTCGTTCTCGGCCCGCATGTGGTCGAGCAGCGTGCGCTTGCCGCAGCCGAGCACGAAGGCCGCCTCTTCCTTCGTGCAGCCGATCGAGGCCAGCTTCGCCAGCTGATCGAGATCGATCTTGAACGGAGGGCGGCCGACCGGGCGCTTAGGCTCGGGCGTGGGCTTTTTGCGGGTCACGTCGCTACTCCAATCGGAATTAAATTCCGCTTTTTCTTGTTTCCTGATTTTATTTCAGATACCTTGGCCACATTCAGGAATCGGAGGACCCATGTCCCGCATCATCCCGCGCCCCGAGATCAACCCGGACGGCGTCTCAGTGAAGGGCTGCAGCACGATCTACGCGCCGCGCGGCCAGGCCGGCGAATACGCCCCGCTGGCAACCAACCCCTACCGGGGCTGCGGCCACGGTTGCGCCTACTGCTATGTCCCCAAGGTCCTGCGGATGGACCGGCCGGAGTTCGACGCCAACGCCGTCCCGCGCCCGAACTTCATGGACGCGCTACGCGCCGACGCGATCAAGTATCAGCGCGCCGGCCTCACCGGGCAGGTCATGCTGTCGTTCACCACGGACCCTTACAATCCGTTCGACACCAGCCTCACCCGGCCGACGCTGGAGACGCTCGCCGACTTCGGCCTGGGCTTCTGCACTCTGACGAAGGGCGGCAACCGTGCGCTGCCCGACATCGCAGTGTTCAGGCCCGATCGCGACGCCTTCGCCAGCACGCTGACAAGCCTGGACGACCGATTTTCGAAGAAGTGGGAGCGCGGTGCAGCGCTGCCGATGGACCGGCTCGTCACGCTCGCGAAGTTTCATGAGCGCGGCATCTTCACCTGGGTCTCGCTCGAGCCGACGATCGACATCGAGGCCTCGTTGGAGATCGTGCAGGCGACACAAAGCTTCGTGGACCTCTACAAGGTCGGCCGCGTCAACTACCTGCCGATGACCAAGACCACGGACTGGCGGGATTACACGCTGCGGATGATCGACAAGCTGCAGGCGCTCGGCAAGGCGCACTATATCAAAAAGGATCTGCAGGGATTCCTCCCGGCCGGCTACCCGAACCCGCTGCGGGTGCAGCAGCATCATTAAGGCGGCCGCTCCCGACGCATCGACACAACCTAAGCGTTAACCTGTCAGGAACGGAGCAATTGAATCCGCCACCGGCCGGGCTACAGTTCACCCAGGACCTGCCTACCGGCGGCCTGATCATCGAGGCGTACCCATGAGCGAAGCAATTGATACTCAACAGGCATTTTGGAACCGCTGGAATGCGTCGACACGCGAGAAAGAGGTCGGCGAGGTCTCGCAAGAGCAGCGTGACGTCATCATTTCCTGGCTTGAGAGCCTGGGCCGCACCGATCTCAAAATCATCGAAGTCGGCTGCGGCGCCGGTTGGCTGTGCGAGCACCTGACGAGGTTCGGGCAGGTCACCGCGACCGATCTGTCACACGAGGTGATCGCCCGCACCGCGGCGCGGCTGCCAGAGGTTCGCTTCATCCCGGGCGACTTCATGGCTCTCGACGTCGGCTCCGGCTACGATGTCGCGATCAGCCTTGAGGTTCTCGCCCACGTCGCCGATCAGCCGGCGTTCCTTGCCAAGATCGCTGACCTGCTGAAGCCCGGCGGCTGCCTGATGCTGGCCACCCAGAACAAGCCCGTGCTCCAGATGAACGACATCCCAGCAGCGGCGCCGGGACAGATTCGGCGCTGGACAGATCGCCACGAGCTCTCGCAGCTACTGGCTGGACGCTTTAACGTTCAGAAGATGTTCTCACTGACGCCCTTCTACAATCGAGGTCTGCTGCGCTACGTTAACGCGCCGAAGGTACGGCGGATAGCTCAGTCGATCGGGCTGGGTGGTGTGCATCGCGCGATGAGGCGAGCCCAGGAGAAGGCCTGGCTCGGCTGGACTATCATGGTGATGGCCAACGTGCGTGGGTGACGAAGCGCCGGCCCAATTTACCGAGACTCTGGCGATGTGTTGAGGACGAGGAATGAGAGAGATGGCGAAATTCAGGAAACTTCACCTAGCAACCGATGGGACCGAAGTGTGGGTCAATTTCGATCTCGTGACATCTATTGTCGGAAAGAAGGAGCGTACGACCCTGACGTTCGAGAAAGGTCACAACATCGTCGTCAGGGAGAAGACCGGTGATCTGAAAGGCGCCCCCCGGCTGACGATCGGTGAAGTCAAATCTTGAGCAGCGCGGCGCCTTCACCGCGACGGCGATGGTCGTTCTGGTGACCGTCGCGCTTGTCTGTCATCTTTTCCGGTGATGCCGCTCTATCTCCGCAAGGTCCAGCACCCGCAGGCCCTGAACAACTACCGCGTCATCCTCAGGGATGAGGATGGCGAAGTTGAAATTGGGTCGATCGGCGTCCAATCTTTCGCCGGCGCCGATCAGAGCTGGACGTGGGGGATCGACACGGTGCTCCCCATGCGCGCGTCTGAGACCAGCGGCAGGGGAACGGACCGCAAGGACTGCATGCGCAAGTTTAAGCTCGCGTGGGAACGGTTCGCGGCCGACCCCGCCAATCTCGCCGAGTTTCTCGCCGCCAAGCGACGGGCCCGCTACTGAATAGCTCCTGCCCTGCGTGCCGCCGCTCGGAAGAACTGCGCCAGCCACGAATCGTCGACATAGTCCGCCTCGGGCACGACGTCCTCGTCCGGTTCAGCAATGATGAGCGGAATCGGCGCGCGCGGCCGGCGGTGCTTGACCGCGCCACGTCGCGCGGCCGGCCTTGGACCAGGTGTCGCCACCGGCTGCGGCTCGGGGTGTTTAGTTTGCTCGTCCTCGCTTGGGGGCGGCGCGGCCTCGAGTACGAAAGGCGACGGCTCAGGCGTCGACGCTGGGATCGGCGCCGGCCAGCGCTCCTCAATCTTGCGCACAACCTCGGGGACAGGGATCGGCAACACGCTCTGCACCCGTGCTTCCGGCCGAAACAGCATGACGAAGCCCGCCACCAGGACGACACCATAGGCGATGGCCGCCACCCCCTGCCGCGTGGCCCAGCTCATCGCCCTACCCTTTGCCTTTCAATACGACGCCGCAATAGATGGTCTGCATGCCGCCAGGCCCTCCTGTTGAAGACCTTGACGCCATCGCTTGCCAACGCCTCTCGATGGTGCAGTTCATCCGGGATGTGAGGCCGAGCAGCGCCCGATCGAATATCTGCGCGCGCATGCGGCCGAGCCCAACGCTGCGGTTCCGAACTCCCGTCAACAGCGTTATCGCAATTGGAACCGTGTTTTGTCGGTAGGAGATGCCGCCTGCTTCAGTGAAGACCATCCCAATTCGCTCACCAGGAGCGACGCGGCGACGATCGCTGATGATAATTGCCGCCTCCCAAGGGAAGCCGTAGGCATCCAAATCGAAGATTGAAAACTTCGACAGATCGATGGCTCGCAACACTCGTCGATTATCGGCGCAGAACATCAGCCGATCATCGCGTTGCCGCTTCATGTCGCAGCCCGCATAAGCGCCGGCCGTCTTCCAGACGGCCGAATACATCTCGCCGGATCCCGCGAAGGCGTCGAACACCGCCGCCTTCCGCCCAATCGTCTCAATCACGTTCTGACGAATCTTGACTTTCGCCGCGAGAGCTGTCGGGTTGTTGTCTACCTTCTTGGAACCTTTGGCCTGCGATAGGCGAGCGATGCGCGTCATCACGCTAACTCGACTTCGACCGCCTTGGTGCCTGAGCCCTTGCCGTTCTTCGACTGCACGAGCTCATAGGAGACGCGATCGTCGGTCTTGAGCAGCGTCAGCGGCGGCTTGAACGCGGTGCGATGGGTGAAGACATCATCACCGCCGTCATCCGGGACGATGAAGCCGTATCCCTTGACATCAGAGAACCATTTTACCTTGCCAGTGGCGCGAGCGTTCGACATTCGGTTCTTCTCGTTTGGCACGCTTAAGTGGTGGAAAGCTCAGAGCTTTTCCTTGTGGTCAGCAGCTAGCTGCTACAGGTTGGGCGCTTAGCAGCTCTACCCCCGCAACCTGGATGACGGAGCTTTCAGATGAAAAAGGATGATGCTCGACAGCAGATCCTGTCCGAATGGCGACGATGGGCATCAGCTGCCGGAAAGGACAAGGCAACCGGCCAAGACGGGTTCGCGTTCTATTTCGATCTGCAACGAACGCATTCTCATCTGCTGAATTTCCGAGACTCCGGAGATCGCTGGCAGACCGTCCATGCGTGGTTGCTTGCCGCCCGGCTCGTCAGTGACTGAGCTGAGTTCAGGCCAGCGCTATGGTGCCGAGCTCGACGGTCACGCCCGTGAGCGGCTTGAGCGCGTCCTGCAGCGCCTTAAGCGCGTGAGCCTGATGCTCGAGCGGACCGCGGATCGAAATCCAGAACTCGTCCATGACCGGGCTGGTCTCGATTTCCTTCACCTCGAGCTCGGCCGGCTCGGCGAGGAGCTTGTCGAGCTCGCCGGAAGAAAACCCGAGCGAGAGCGGGTTCTCGCCTTCGGCCTGCAGCTCGCCGAGCAGGTCGCGCAGGATGTCGTCGTCCCAACGCGAGTTCTCGGCGATGCGGTTGAGCGCAATGCCGAGCGCCTTGTAGCCGCCGTCTGAGAGGCCCGCGACCACGCGACACTCGACGGTCTCGCGCCCGACGCGCTGCAGCGCCAGCAGCCGGCCCTCGCCCGCGATGAGCTGGCCGTTCGGCCGGATCACGAGCTTCTCGACGAATCCGAACCGCTCGATGGACTGCGCGATCTGGGAGACCTGCGCTTCCGAGTGACGCCGCGCGTTCTTCGGATCGGCCTTGAGATCGGCGACCTTGCGCAGCTCGTCGGTGATGATGGGCTCGCCGGGTGCGAGCGTCGTCTTTGGTTGCTTTGCCATTACACTGCCAGGACTCGCAGGACGTCGCGCGCCATGACCTTGTGGGACATGCCGCGGTCGTCCTTGATGAAGAGATAGACGTCACCGGGAAAATCGTCACGTTGCCGTCGACGATCATGCCGCCCTTGACCATGAAGCGAACGCGGCTGCCCTCGCGGCAGCGCGGCGGCGGCACGTAGGCCGGCGCTGCCAGTCGTGAGGTGTGGGTCTGGCCGACGAAGGCCGGGCCGTCATATTTGGGCGGCGGCTGCGGCACCGGCTCGCAGAGCGCCGGGCACTTCCCGGAACGGCCAAGCGCCGCCCCGCACTTGCAGTGCGTGGCTGTCTGCTTTGCGGCGGCTGACATGGAAGCTCCCCTGAGCCTGCAGCCAGGACCTGCGACGGCCGCGGCCGATCGTGACGACCTTGACCAGTCCGCAGCGGCGCGTGAGCACCAGGCGGACCGAGATGATGCGGCGGCCTTTCATGATGGACGCTCGGCGTCGATCGTTTTGGCCCGCCCAACGGCAGTGATCGCCCGCTCAACGGCTACCAGGACTTCAGCGGTGCCGACGACGGGCCGATGTTTGAGCCATCGCAGGATCTGGGCGCCCGTCACGACTTCGGCGCTCTCGGCCGTCTCAAGATTTGCCCGCGCGAGTTCGACTTCGACGCTCACGCTTTCACCTGCGGCGACTCGCGCTGCGCAGACCGCTCCGCGTCGCGCGCGCGCTTGGCCGCCTTCCGGTCGCGCTTCGCCTGCGCAGCTGCCTTGCGATCTTCGGCGCCGGCGCGATAGGCCATGACGCGCTCGGCGTTGTAGGCCGCTCGACGCTGCGCCCTTTCGCTGGTGACGATCACGATGGGTGACGATGGCTTGTGCATGTGGCCTCTCCTCTACGCTGCTGGGCCTTCAAAGCGATCGGGGCCCGAGCGTGATGCTCGAGCCCCATGCCGCATTCCGCGCGCGGCGCGCCTACTCGCAACGCGTTTCATACCTCGCCCGCTTCTGTGATCGGCTCTGCCGCATCACCTCGCGCAAGCCGCGCTGTTGCTTTCGGCTTGGGAACCCGCCCTGAGCTTCACGCCTGACGTACAGAGCGACACAACCTGGACAGGCCAGCGGACGTGAGTTAGCGTTGGAGAATATTTCAGGCGAGTCGATGCCGATCGCTTTTTGAGGATCGTCCCATGCGACGAATGATTGCCGCACTAATCACCAGCTTGGCCTGTGTCTTCAGTTGGCCCGCTTCAGCGGTCGAGATACCGCTCAGCGGCATGGACGAGATCATCGGGCCATGGCAGCCAAATCAGCTCTATTTCGGTCACGTTTCGCTCTACGCCAGCGCTAACATGCCGCCAATAGACTTTCAGACTCCGGGAAGTTTCAGTGGCTTCGCCGTATATAGCAGCTTCAGCATTGCGGGAGGCTGGCTCTACAATGCATCCAAAGTCGGTGCGTTGGGTGACCTGGAGGTCGCCGGAGCCAACGTCGGCGGATACAACTGTACGAGCTGCTCTCCCACCGGAGATATCATCTGGTACAGCGACCCTTCGGTGCTCAAACATTCCATCTCCTGGGGCACCGGATCCTTCACCCTGGGAAACGTGAGCAACCTTGAGGCTCACTTGTTTTTGGACCTTCCCGAGGGATTTTCGCTCGCGTCACAACAGGTTTCCGCAGTTCCGGAGCCCTCGACTTGGGCGATGCTCCTGATCGGCGCCGCAGGCCTTTGGCTCCGACTGCGAGCACCGATGGCTCGGTGTACGTCGGTTGCAGGAGC
The DNA here is from genome assembly GCF_013179005.1 of Bradyrhizobium denitrificans. Classification (NCBI taxonomy): domain Bacteria; kingdom Pseudomonadati; phylum Pseudomonadota; class Alphaproteobacteria; order Hyphomicrobiales; family Nitrobacteraceae; genus Bradyrhizobium; species Bradyrhizobium denitrificans. The sequence continues at coordinate 157,753 of NZ_JABFDP010000017.1, forward strand.
GAGAAATGACCAGACCGACATTCGATGAGACGATAGAGGACCTGTTGTCGCTCGAACGATCCAGTCGGGACATATCGAAAACGTCGGTCGACATCATTGTCGCATCGTATCTTCTCGGCGTAGGGGACCAGAAAGGACTCGAGCGAGGTCTGCTTGCCGACACCTTCCGCGAAAAGGGGCCGCAAACCGCGAGAGCAGACCATATCTACAAGCTGGTCTCTCTGAGCTAGGGCCAGCACTCCGCGCGTCGCTGTCGCGGCCACTGCGCCCGGAAAATGCGGGGCGCCTAGCTATGCTGGCGGACCGGAAATTTTTTCACATCTGATCCGCTGCTGGCTTTTCAATTATTCGCCCGTCCGATAGCATTTTCCGTGGATGGGCTTCATCTACTATCAGAACGATTGGAGTGGTTGAATGGCTTGGTCGCAGCCTTTTCTGATGACACTTGGTTCTAACGAGAGAGACGTTCCTATCAGCGGCACCCCTGGCCACGGCACCGAAACGCCGGGTGTGCGGTTCGTGATAAAGAACCTTGGACCAGGAAATTTGAATGTAGGTCCCAATTCGGTGCCACCCGGACGATTCATCTACGTGGCGTGGGTCGGCGCCACACTAACTTCGGGCGCGAATGGTTGCGCCGTGGAAGTCACATTCGCAGACGGTTAAGGCCCGTTGATCCAAGGCAAACTGCGCTTTAGCTGCCGCCCTCCCGATGCGGGGCGGCGGCACAACTGGTTGCAGGGGCCAGATTCGAACGGACGACCTCGAGGTTATGAGCCTCGCGAGCTACCGGGCTGCTCTACCCTGCAGAGACGTTGGACCTGGCGCGCGAGCGCGCGGCACAGACGATCAAGAATGACGGCGCCGAGCGCCTGCGGCGAATAGAGCCCCATAATCAACACCGTTTGGCAGTTCGCGGAGTTCACCCCGCCCTGATCAACTCATCCATGAGCCTTGCATCGTCCAAGGCCTCGTCTCCGAGCACGGCCGCCTCGTAACGCTCGCCCCAAGGCAGGCGCTCGTCTCCCGCCACGGTCGCAAGCCGCCGTGCCGTCGCCATAAACTGCTCCCGCAGCTTGTGCGCTTCGCCGATGCCGATCGGCTTGCCGTCTGTGTCAGGCACGACTGGTGCCCTCCCGCGCGCGTGTTAAGGACCGGTGCGGAATCGCCCGCCCCTGCCCCTTCCCCCCTCTTCCCCTGTCCCTTTCGAGACAGGCTTTGCGGCAGAAGGGCTTGGGTGCGCTGGACTGAATTTCCTACCAGTCCGAGAGGCTGTTGCAGTCTGAGCAGGCGGGTGTTGTTGCACTCCCTGCAATTTGGTCTCTCTGGTTCCGTGCCCTTGATGATTGGGGCGCCTTGGCGAGCGAAGTTGATGAGGTCGACGAGGTTGGCGAGACGCTCGGGCTGGGCGTCTTGCGGGCGAGCTGTGGCCCGGTCGAGCAGGCCCGGCAGCGCGACGGCGGCGCCAGGCTCCCCCCTTATCAGGGTCTCGAGGTCAGCTTCGATCAGACGGGAAACGCTCGTCATGGAGCAGCCTTCCTTATATGCGCCAATTCCACCCCGGACATTATCCGGAAATTAATTCAGGAAAAGTGTTGCGACCGGCCGCTACCTGTGGTTTTATCTCTCTGTGACAGGGGCAACGCCCCGCCCGTTGAAACAGGGGCAACGCCCCGCAACCTGGAGAGTCCTCAGATGACCACCACCCTCACCAAGGCGCACAAGGAATGGGCCAACCGTCCGGCTGACGAGCGTTTCGGCTCGCTGCGGGCGATGCATGACGCCGCGATGCGGTTCAAGACTTCGGCCGTGGTCGAGGAAATCAAGACCAACGCGCTGCGCGTGGCCGCCCGGGGCAACGATCTGGTTCTCGACGGCCCGACCGGCGACGCGCTCCTCACGAATTGGGCATTCTCCCAGATTGCCTCCCGCGCCTCGGCGCCGACAGGTTACCTCAAGGATCTGCCGGCCCAGCTGGCGGCCGACTGCCTCAATCACGGCCTTCGGCAGTCCGGCAGCGAAGACAAAGGTGCCCAGCTTCTGCTGGGCAGCCCGCGCACCGATGCCGCGACGGTCGCCCGCGCCCTCACCTCCGACAAGTATTCGCGCATCTGGAACGCGGACATCACCGCGCGCCTGCTCGAGCTGGAAGCCCGCGGCCCCTGGCAGCCCGCTCCGGCCGCTTTCGATGGCTCGCGCGGCCTCTATCTCGGCGATCGCGACATGTTCGCATTCATGGTCGACAACGAGCGCCGCATTTTCGAGAAGGGGCCCGGCGGTGGCTTGTCGCGCGGCTTCTTCTGCTGGAATAGCGAGGTGGGTGACCGCACCTTCGGCATCATGACGTTTTTCTACGAATACGTCTGCGGCAATCACCGTGTGTGGGGCGCGCAGAATATCGCAGAGGCCAAGATCATCCACATTGGCCACGACCAGTCGGCCAAGGCGTTCGACATGATGGCGATCGAGGTCAAGAAATACGCGGAGGCCTCGACCCGCGATGACGAATTGATGGTCGAGCGCTGCCGCCGCCACGTCCTGGGCGCCAAGAAGGATGACGTCCTCGACGCGATTTTCAAGCTGAAGGTCCCGGCCCTGACCAAGGGACTCGCCGGCAAGGCTTACGATCTGGCCTGCCAGCGCGTCGACTGGTACGGCGCGCCTAACACGGTTTGGGGCTATGCCGGTGGGCTGACCGAGATCGCCCGGGACATGCCGAACGCGTCGGACCGCTTCGCCCTCGACTCGGCCGCGACCAAGATCATGGAGATGGCGGCATCCTAACCCCCTCCTCCCGACAACTCGGGGCGGCAAATGCCGCCCCTTTTCTTTGCCTGCTTCCCAACGGAATCCGCCCGCTCCATGCGTTCATTCGCGCCGGGGGCACCACAACCACAGGCCGATTGGAACGCCTCTCCTCGAGCCTCAATTTTCCTGAATTTTTTTCAACAAATGAGTTGCAAACGGAAACAAATTCAGGCTATAACCATTCTCGTCAACACAGGGGCAACGCCCCGCCGATGAAACGGAGAAATGACGATGGCCTTCACCTTTGATACGCTCGGCTACTCGAAGCACCTCAAGACTGCTGGCATTCCGGCCGCTGAGGCGGATGCCCATGCGGAAGCCGCGCGGACCTTCATCATGAACGAACTCGTCACCAAGGCCGACCTGACTGTCGCGCTCGACGCGGTCAAGTCCGCCCTCACCATCAGGCTCGGCAGCATCATGGCTGCAGGCGTGGCGGCCCTCGCCGTCCTGATCCACCTGAAGTAAGGACGACCGGCGCGGGCCAGAGCCCGCGCCACCCCTTTGGGCCAACGGCCCGCCAGCGATGGAGAAATCGCGATGCTGAACTCTTCCCCTGCTCCTATGAACGCCGCGCAACGCGCGTGGGCCACCCGACGCGCCGTTGCTGCGGCCCGCGCCGACCAGGAGCGGCTCGCCGCCGGAATCGCGTCTCCCTCCACGGCCTTCCGCGAGAGCAAACCGGTGGTCGACATCAACATCGATCACCGTGACGTCGGCTGCGGGCTGCGCCGCTTCGTGATGCTGGACTGCGGCCCGCGGCTGGTCCGCCTGTTCTACTATCCGACGCTGACCACGATCACCATCGACCGGCTGACCTTCGACCGGAAAGCCAAGCCCGCGCGAGATGCGAAACGCGAGACCATCACTCGCATCATTCGCGCGAACCAAGCCACCGCCGACCGAGTGAATAACCAGGCCAAGGCGATCGTCTTGAACGATGGGGGCGCCGACGCCGTCAAAGCGTTGGAGGTGCTGCGATGAGCAAGCCACGCGTCCGGCTCGCCAGCGAGGTCCTGATTTCAAGCGCTGCCGACGACTGAGATGCCGAGGTTGGAGTCGGAGGGTACGCCCGCGTATACTTAGCGCATTACGATCCGAATCTTGACGAGGAAGGCCACGGACCATGACGGGCGAAGAATTCCACGGCGCGCGCGCAACGTTCAGCGCAGCGAGCGGCCGCAAGCTATCCCAAGCCGACATGGCCAAGTTGGTCGGACTGTCGGATCCGGGCGGCAACGGAGCCGACACCGTCCGCAAATGGGAGAAGGGCGACGGACCCTCCGGGCCGGTTGCCACTTTGGTTTCGCTCGCGATCGATGGCCTCACCAGCCAGAAGCGCGACATTGAGGCCTTTATCATCGAGTGGATTCTGGACGGCACGGACTAACGCCGCTCCCAGCCTCACCCATTCGTTTCACGAGCTGCCGGCTATCATCTCACGGCCGAGAGCCAAAGAAGCATCCACGGGCCGTTTACCAGCGATCCTCGGCTCGTTTCCCGCAGATGGAATCCCGCCCTATACGGCGTCCCGGCCGGGCGCGGGCCCGGTGGGCGGGATGTTCGAACGTGAGTGGCCGGGGCAAGGCGTTGCGCCCCCTATCGGGGTATCTTCCACGGCCTTCCCTCTCGCGCGGTGTGTCGGTCTGACGGCGGTCCCTCGGGGGTAGACTGGCGCCTTCGGCGACTCGATTGCTCAAAAATTGTGGACGCCCCCGAAGTTGCGGCTTCTCAGTCCTGTGGAAACGAGGAGGCGTCAGCGGTTGGGATCTCCGGCGCTAATCGGACCTGGACCCTTCAGGGTGATTTTGCTCGATAGCCAAGTGTAAGCAACCTTGTGCGACTCAATCTCGTTGTCGAATTTTGAATCGAGCGCCTTCTTAGCAATATCAATGAGCTTCGAATCTATCTCTGTGTGAAATTTAACACAGTACCAGAATACACGGAGGTCGGCAGGCAACCTCAATCTAACTGTATACAGAGCTTTACTACTTGGATTTAGCGCTCCTACCGGGGCTGGGTACTTAACTTCGCTGATATCCACCTCGGACTCTTTGGAGTCGCAATCATCCAACGGTGTTTTCGAAACTCTTAGGAATGGAGGTCCGATTTGAGCTATCGTATACTGCCCTTCGTTCTTTAGCGACAATGTAATCTCAACACTGCCTCTTCCAAAATATTCAGCTTTTGCAAAATCAAGGTTCAGCCTTGGCGAAAGATCTTGAATCAGCTTCAACGTTCGCTCTGTTGAGAGGAGCGCGTTCTGTAATAGATCTATCTTCGCCTTCTGTTCAGATACGCTGCTCTCAATAGTCTTGAGGTTGAAATCTATGCCTTTCAGTTTCTCATCAGCCGAAAATACCGGCACCTGCCAAGCATAGAGCACCAGCAGGTTTAGAGCTCCGAGCGCAAAATTCGCCCCAAGGAATGCGATCTCAATGATCTTGAATGCCCGCTCGCCCATCTCATTCCTGCCCCCGCTCAGACCATATCAGATGGCGCACGGGCGGCGTAGCCCTTTCGGTAGCCAGATGTCTTGGGCTCGATTCGCGATCGTCTACTGTCTCTCCGGGTACTCCACGAAGCGCTTTTCGAATTCGGGCCTTGCGCCGCCTCTCGTTAACGTCGGCCAAGTGTTGCTCGAAGGTAGCGACAGCTTCAGGCGTCGTCAGCTGATCTGTGAATGGTTCGGCGCGATAGGCCGGGGGGTGAATATCCACGTGTCTTCTTGACGTGCGCGGCCCCATCTTGTGCGCAGAAGGTGCCTCGGAGGCCTCGTCCTGTAAAGCCCATTTCCCGTCCGGTAGCCTCAACAAACGCGCTTCAAGATCAAACCGCGTCGCGAGATTGGCGAACACCCGTTCCATGCGATTGTAGGCGGTCATCCTGACCAAGCCCTTGCGCTCGCACCACTCGGAGAACGATCGGCCGGAGGCGATGCATTGCGACCAGCGCCAGACGATGATGCGGCGGTCGACCGCGAGCAGTCCGGTCCAGTCAAAGAACACCTCTTCCCACCGCGTCAGCTCCGGCGACTTGGTAGCCTTGCGCCCCTGCCAGCGTTCCAGGTTGTCGGCGATCGCGACGTCATCCCAGCCGGCGATATCCTCAGCGTCGTAGGAATAGGTCGGCCAGGCGCTGCCAGTGCTTGGTCCGCCCTTCACCATCATGCGCCGCTCGATATCGGCGGCCTCGATAAATCGCGCCTTGACGATCTCAACAGTCCACATCGTTACCTCCATAGTTCACAGCAGCCGCGGTTGCGGCGGTTCGTCGAAATGCGGTCGCAGCCGATCGATCAGGCGTGCGGCAATCGAATGGCGAGGCGCCGCGGCCTCGCGATCGCGCTTCGCATCTTCGTAGAGATCGGCGAGCTCGATACGGTCGAAGGCCGCTAGCCATTCGGCCCCGAACCAGCTCGGATACGCGCGCAGCACATCGGAGACGGCAAGGATCACCGCGCGGACCAGCATGCGCTTGTTGTTCTCGGTCTCCATGATCGTGATCAGCACCGAGCGCAAGTGCGCTTCGCCTTCGTCGTTCAAGACCTTCTGCAGTATCTTGCCGGCGCACGTCTGGCCTGGCCGGCGCGCGCTCTCGCTCGTGTCGATGATCTCGACTCCGAGCTCGGCGCAGATGTCGGCCAGCTTCGCGCTCATTCACCCTCCGATTTCATCATCACACCAGCTCCGGCTGATACGCTTTGAGCAGTTCGTAGCGGCTGTTCTCGCGATTGAACTGCAGGATGACACTACCCTTGTTGCCGGTGCCCTCGAACCGGACCTTCCGGCTGTAGACGTGGGTGCGGTCGACGTTCGGGTCGGGCCGATCGATCACGATGCCGAAGTCCGGCTTATTGAAGAACGCCGCCGATCCCTCGATGTCGTACAGCGTCGGCACCCGGGCTTTGCCGTCCTTGCCGACGTCCTTCGTAGGATGCGCCAGGACGTAGGTTGCCAAACCATGCCGGCGGCCGAACTTGATCAGCATGCGCAGTGCGCGGTTGCAATATTCGGTCGTCGACTCGTGACGGGTCTTGCCGTGCTCGATCTCGTTCCATGGATCGATCACCAGCCCTCTGATGCCGTGCCGCATCAGCGCGTCGTAGGCGCGGTCCATTACCCATTCGAGCGTCAGGTCGGCGTCGTCCTCGCCCGCGACGTCGAAATCGATGAATGAGAAGTGCTGGTTGATCCAATAGTCGGCAGCCGCCAGCTCGTTGCGCCCCATCAGCTCGACCGGCCGGCGGCCGACGATCCGCCGCAGCTTGTCCCGGTAGTGCGGCACGATCGGCATCTCCGGCGAGAACATGCCCCATTTCCAGCCGTACTGCTCCGAGAGATTGACACAGAGGTTGGTGAGCCAGGTCGACTTGCCGGAGCCCGGCAGCCCCGTCACCACGGTGAACGACGGCAGGAACGGCGTGTAGATCTCGTCGACCGTCTTCCAGCCAGTCGAGTAGACGTCGATGGGCGGCCGGTCCGGATAGTCGGAGAGCAGGTAGATGCCCTTCAGCGGATAGGGCTTGGCCTGCGCGAGCACGGCGCGCACGGCGTCGAGGCCGTGCTTCATCAGGACGTCGTTGAGGTCTTTGCAGCCTTCCTGATAGGTGACGAACGAGCAGCGCGCGGCGCCCAGCCGGCGAACCAGCTCCTCGGCCAGATACTGGCCATTGCGGTCATTGTCGACAGCGATGATGAACCGGCGAATCTTCTTCAGCTCCTCGCGCCGGTGCCACATGAATTCAAACTTGCCGCTGGAGTCGTCGGTTGGCTCGTCCGCTGGTCCCTTCTCTTTCGGCGGGTTCGGCGCGCCCGACGGCACCGAGACCGTGAGGGGAAAGCCTGCGTCGATGGCCGAGATCATGTCCGGCTCGCCCTCGACGATCGTCAGCGCATTCGAACCGTCGTAGAGCGAGGGGTCGCTCATCACGTCGCCGTTGATGAAGACCTGCTTGCTGCCCTTCTGCTGCATGAAGAACTTGTTGGGACCGCGCCACTTCTGCCCGACCTCGACGCCGTGCTCCTCCATGGGGAACACCAGGACGTTGCCGTTCTCGTCCGGCTCGACGCCGTCGATCACGCGGCGGCCGTCTTCCTCGCCGTAGACGAACCTACCGGTAAAAACGCCCAATTGGACCGCGGTCTCGGGACTGAGCCCGCGCTTTTCCATGGCCGCCACGCCAATCGGTCCGAGTGTCCGCGCTGCCGTTGAAGTATTTTCCACCGCTGAAGTCTCCGCAATGATGGCAGTGCCAGCGCACGCCCAGGCTATCGACCTTGACCGAGAGGCACCGGTCCCGTTTCTTCTTCCGAAGGTGAGAGCAGGCCGGGCACGTCGTCATGAACTCGCCGTTGCGCCCGGCCTTCTCTTCGATCCGCATCTCGCGGAGGATCTCGCTGGCGCTCTTCATTGCTTCGGCCGCCGCGCCTGCTCGAGATCGATTCCCATGAAAGCGCAAACGGCGTCCTCAAGCTCGGCGAGCGCGTTAGAGCACGATTGATCAAAGACCCACTCGACCGCGGCCTTCACGACGCGTTCCCGCTTGCTGCCGTCAGTCTGTGCAGGCGCAGTCTGATTGCTCATCATCTGTCCCATCGAAGAGGTCGAAGCGGTTGTTGAACATTTCTTGGTAACTAGGCCGGTCTGCACGGAACAGCGCCATCTCCGGCGAACGTATCGTTCCAAAGCCGGGTGCGTTTGCCTCAGCGCGGATCCACCACTCTGCGACCTCCGGCCGCCTGCGCATGATGCCGCGAATGTTGGCTTGGCTCTTCAGAAAGCAGAGATCGCAATTCCCTTCGGGGGTCGATCCGTTCACGTTGTCCAGCTCGAGGTCGAAGGGCATCCGTTCCCAGAACGCCTTTACGTCCTGCTTTGTGACGCGGGCATCGGCCAAGGGCATCGCCGTGAACCAGCGATCCTTACCAAGCGCATTCCTGACCCGCTGCTTGTCGACGCGGTGCATCTCATCCGCCCGCAGCCCGACAACGCTGATCCATCGATCCCAGCCGAGCCAGTGACGGCAATATCGATCGAACCGGCGGATCTTCATCTCGATGGTGCAGAACCGGATCACCGGGTTCGGCAACATCTTCCGCGCCTTGATCAGCGCATCGAACGGCTCGCCGTTGCGGCTGGCGCTATTGTGGCTGACCAGCCTGGTGCTGTGCTCCGCTTCCGGGTCATATTCCAACAGCTGGATGTGCACGCCGAAGAATTCGCTACAGCGCTGGATGAAGCGCAGCGTCTCTTCCAACTCGCGGCCGGTGTTCGCGGTCGCGACACACACGTCAACCGGCAATGTCCCGCCATGGGCCTCGACGATCTTGGCGAGCATAAACCCCGACGTTCGACCACCGCTGAACGAGATAAGCGCCGGGCCGTCGATCAGATACGGGTTCTGGCTGGGACGGATGGTGCTCATAGCCGCCCGTCGATATGGTTGTTCGGCCCGCGCGCGCCCTGGTCGCGGCTACGGAACTCGACCTGGTTGCCGACCCATGTTCGCCACGCTGCTTTCCAGTCCGCGTACTTCTCGCCGCGCGCCTGGTTGCGGTCGCGGAAGCGCTCCCACATCCGCTGGATCTCCTGAGCCCGAAAGCCGCGGTCTCGCGCAAAGGCGATCATGGCTTCGTCGAGAGAGAATCCCTCCGGCCATGAGTGCGCGACCTTCTTCGGTTCTTTCGGCTTGGCGGGCTTGGCCGCCTTGACCGGCTCTTCGAACAGCGCGCTCTGCGCCGGTATCGCCGGCAGATCATTCGGCGCGGGCAGTGTCGGCCGAAGGCGGTCCATCGCCGCAGAGACGCCCCACTGAAACAACTGCGTCGCGATCGTGCTGGCCGCCTCTTTGGCGATGCCGTGCCGCTCCATGAAGAACAGCACGTCGCTGAAATTTCCGATCTCTTCCACCCTCATGGCCCTTGGTCACCTTTCAAAACAGCGTCGGTTGAGCGACGCGCAAACTCTCTTCACGCAACACGCCGTTCAGATGCCAGGCGATCCCGATCGCCTCGGCCGCGTCTTTGGATGTCAGGCCCGGTACGATGCGCTGGGCCAACGCCAGCGATTCTTCCTTGGTGGCGTGGCCGTTGCCGGTGAAAGACTTGCGCCACGTCGCCTGATTGACTTCGATGACTCGCACGTTGAGGCCGTGCGCCGCCTGGATCGCGATCGCGCGCAGACCATAGAGCCGCAGATAGACGTCCATGCTCGCAGCCGGCGACAGCTCGACGATGCCCTCTTTCAGCTTGGTCGCGTTGACGCGCGGAGTGCGAAGCGCTTCCTCGATCGCGATGCGCTCGACTTCGAAGCGCTTGAGGACGTCGCGGAACCAATGACGGAAGGTCGTGTAGACCTTGCCGTCATCGGTCCCGCCCAGCGCGCGGAAAGCCTCGACATGCAACGGCTTCGATCCGTTCAGGATGGCGCAACCGGTCGTCGTCGCGATGTCGAAGCCTCCCACGATCACGGATCAATCCTCCTCGTCGCCTTCGTCGGCGGAGCCGTTGGCCTCATCGTCCTCGCCGATGTCGTCCTTCATCGACAGGATGATGTCGCGCTCCCGGCGGCCCTGGCGGAACGCGGTAAGCCACGCCTGCCCGGCGCGAGTGTTGAGGGCGTGCGGGTTCTTCTCCTCGATTGCATCGGACGAGGTGTCGAGCCCCATAGCGCGGCCGTCGAGCGCGGCCTTCTCTTCGATCGGCGCCAAGGTCGACTCGAACGCCAGATCAAGCTGGTTGTCCGTGACGCCGTGGCGCAGGATCTTGAGATAGCGGGTGGTAGCGCTGGTCTCCTCCAGCCACTCGTCTGCCTCGCCCGACTTCACGATGGCGAGCGCGCGCTTGGCGGCCTTCAGATTGATCCCCTTGCCCTCGGCGTTCTTCTCGACGGTGCGGAGATTGTTGCCCGCGGCGTCGACCTTGATCTTGGCGTCGCGGATTTTGCCGAGGTTGACGGCGATGACCGCGTCGTCGCCGAGCTGGTTGTGGGTTGGTGCCGGCGATGCCGCGGCTGCTGCGGTACTCAACTTCGTGGCCTCCTATGCTGCCTGTCGTGGATCGAACTTCGTCGCCTCGTTGCTGACGGCGACATCCCAACCCGGCCGGCTCTGGCGGCTGAACAGCTCCAGATAAGGACCGTCGGAATACTGCTGGACTCGCTGGTAGAACTTCTCCGGCTTGCGTGAGTGCTGGCGGCGCGGCTCGATGATGACTTCATGAACGGCGGCAGACTTCCGCACCGAACGGCCTCGCTTTCCGATCAGACAAAACTCGGCATTCTTGCGCGTCGTGAAGCCGCCGCCTGTCGCTAGATCGCGCTCGACGAAGAACAGACCCGGTGCGTTCGGGTTTAGCTTGATCCAAACGAACCCGACGCCGGAAGGCTTGAAACCCCACGCCTTGAAGATGTCGACGTGAACGCCGGCCGTCATGAACGGCCCGGTCATCCAGAGGAAGAGCGCGCAATCATCCGCGGCGACGTCGCCCACCGGCAGCGCCTTGATCTCCGGCAGCGTCATGCAGTCGTAGTGGCGCAGGGCGTTGCGGCCGGGCTTGGTCTTGCTGTTGGACTTGAACAGCCACGCTGGATCGGCCGCGATGACGCGATACTTGCTGCCGAGATGGGCAAACGATGACGTCACCGCGCGGCCTCCCGCGCGTGCAGAAGCCGGTTGTAGACCTCGGCCTCGCTGATCCCTATCGCCTCAGCGATCGCGACGGTGTCCATTCGCTTGCTACGCCAGAGCACAAGGATCGTCGCGTCGCGGGTGTCCTGCTCGCGCTTTTCGGTCGGGGTCACGCCGCAGCCCTCGCCTTGGCGCGGATCTCGTGCTCGATGCGCTCGCCGACCCACTGCGCTACCAGGACCTCGACAGAGACAGCTTCGGAGGCCGCATAGTCGACGACAGCCTGCCGATGATCCGGCGACAGATGGCGCAGCACCCGCCTGTAGTAGTACTTGCTCGACCGGCTCGTTCCCTCCGCTCCGAGGTAGTAAGCAATCGTGGAATGGTTGCGCTTGAGGAAGAAGCCGATCCGATAGGGCGTGAACTTGGCCGCTACCAGCTGGGACGCGGCGTGCATCCTGGCCTTGACGAGCGGCCGCTCGCGCGCGGCTGAAAAGAATTCCTCGGGATGAAGTCTAGCCTCGGTAATCACGCGATTGACGATCGCGCGGGCCGTCGGACTGTGGATGTGCTCAAGCCATTTGTGCCGGGCGGTCATGCTGCGCGGTCTCTCCGGTAGCAGACAGAAGCGTGCTTGGCGCAGTACGGCAGACCTTCAGGCGCCTTGGCGCCGCAGAACCTGAACAACGCGACATTCGGCTGCCCGCTGCATTCAAATCGGCACTGCCCGTTCTGCAGGCCAATCAGCGCCATGTGACCGACGTTCACGCTCACAGCCGGGCAATCCTCCGGAGCGTTGGCGATCTGGGCGGGCGCGGCCTTCGGCCTGCTCTGCCGGATCGACGCGGACCTGGTTCTCGATGCGTCGGATCCCCCCTTGTTGAGCCCGAGACGGGATATCTTGCCGATGACCGCACTGCGGCTGATTCCGAGATCGGCGCCGATCTGGGTGCAGGTCTGGCCGGCCACGAACAGTTGCTTCAGTCTCTGGACGCGCTGCTCCGTCCACGCAAACGGCGTGTTGATGGTCATCTGTCACTCTCTCAAAAAGCGTGATGCTCGAAACGTGGTCTCGAAGAAGCGGCTACGACGCCTGCCGCTCCCTATCTCTTGCGCGCTCCGTCCAAGGCGCGATGACTCGCGCCAAGCTCGGGCATCTCATTGAACTCCGAAAGAAGAGCGCCATAGATGTCCGGATCCTGAACGCGAAAGGCAGCCGCAAACTCGTCCGTGGCAGATCGGTCGGCATCGAAGACTCGGCGCATGAGTTGGAGATCGGCTTGCCGGCGCTGCTCAATCGATCCGAGAACGCCCATCTTCAGGATCGCCCGCCACCACCTCGGCCGGGCTCGATCCATCAGCACCACCAGGAAGGCGATGCCCTCCTCGCTCTGCAGCAGCTGGGCCAGCTCGAGGGCTGTGTACTTGCGGCGAGCGGACAGCCGGTAGTGGGCGTCACGCTCGGAGATATCAAGAAGATCGACCAAAGCCCTGTATGGTTTGCCAAAAAGACGATTGGCCTTGTCCGACAGGCGGCGCGTCAGCTGAACACCTGCGGCGTTCTTGCTGCACGTTTTGCCACCTACAAGATTTGCAGGTTTCGGCGCTAAGGCCGATGCTCTGGCCATGCGGAACACTCCCCTATCGAAACAGGAACTTGCGAAATGCGATTTGCGGCGCCGACGTCACGACACCTTCTCCGCTCTTGCGGCTTCGTTGGCGGCGAGCAGTTCGTCCGCGCAGGTCTCAGCCAGTGGAATGATGACCTGCCAGTAGCGATCTGGAATGCCATTGCTTGGCCAGCGATAGACAGCATCGACCGTGAGCTTCTTGGCGCCACGAACTGACGCTTCGCTGCAGGCATCAGCGATGGCCTGGGGGCCGCCGCCGGCAGTGATCAATTCCCGAATCGTTCTGGTCTTGGTCATAGCCGGAAGATGCCTGAATTAATTTCAGGGCACAATCGGAATTTCATTCCGTATGAATTTTTTTCAGGAAAGCTACGTTGCAGCTATGGCAACGACCGAAAAACGAAGTCCGGCAGCCAAGGCGCCGGCGTATGAATGGGGCCTCCGATTGAGGAAAGCCCTGAAGGACCGGGGCATCCGCACTGCGGCCGCGGCGCGCGAGGTTGCCGCGCGACAGGCAGCCCGTGATAACCCCACAATGAGTGAGGCCGAGCGAGAAGAACTCGCCGAGCGGATGGTCAATAGCTTCTACAAATACGTGTCGGGAGGGGTCGACCACCCCCGCGGATCGGTGTTCAGCGATATCGCTGCGGTTGCAGGAGTGTCGGAGGCCTGGCTCCGGGGCGCCCCGGAAACCTCTGATAACGCTGCGTTCATAACACAGCCCCAAATCAGCAACAGTATCCTTGCACCTCCGCCAAATGTGCGGCACGGTTCCCCGGTTGAGTTGCGGAGAGTCGAGTTGCCAATCCGAGGCAGGATTATGGGCGGCAAAGAGGGCGCACTGTCGTTCTCGGTCGAAAGCAGCGATGTCGTAGGCTACGTGGAAGCGCCGCCACGCCTCGCTGAAGTGCCCGAGGCCTATGCAGTTTACGTGGTGGGCGAGTCTATGGAGCCAGTTTTTCGCCCCGGCTACATCTGCTGCGTCAATCCCCATCTGCCGCCGCGACCGGGCGACGACGTGGTGATCCAACTCTCGTCCGACAACGACATGACCCGCATTGCCTACATTAAGCGCCTCGTATCGATGAATGAGCGAGAGCTGAAGGTCTGCCAGTTCAACCCGCAGAAGACCATCTCTTTCCCGCGCAAGCTGGTCAAGGAAGTCCATCGGGTCATGTGGTCTGGCCCGCCCTACTGAATCGACGCGCGTTCTTCTTGCGCCATCTCGCCCAGGCTGCCGGCGACCGCTTCTTTGGCTTGAAGATCGCGGTGCCGCGCGCCCAGAGGCCGTTTTCCTTCAGCCAGACCCGCTCGGCTTCCGCCGCCCGCCGCGCCATCTCGTCCCGATGAATCCTCATCTGCCGCGCTCCGCTGCTCTCGCCCCCTGCTTCGTTCGGGCACAGTCCCGCACCCGCTCTACCCCCTAGAGAGAAAAATCACTTCTCCGCTAGGCACGATCCGATGGCGAGGGAGCACCGGATCTCGGGCAGGCAAAACTTCAAACCAGATTTCCCCGCGATGCCCGATGTCGGGGGCCAGCCGCCCTCGCCCGCTTGAAGGCCGGGCGCACCAAGAATTGGGGTACGTAGTGTCGCGGTTGGGTCGCTCCGGTTGCCACCGGTGGCGGTTCGGTCGGGTCGTCCGTCTGGTCGCTCACGTTCTCGCCCGATGACGAGACTGCCGGCGCCGTGATGCGCCGCCCGGCCCATTTCGGCTGCCGAGCGCCTATCGTTCCGTCTATGACCGACCGGGCTGGCGGGAACCTCCGAGCAGGCCCAGCGCCGTCGGCCAACAGGGCCGAAATTCAGGTGATTCGTCTTTTTCCGGAATTATCCCTGAATTTCAACGCAGCCAATCCTGAATATTTTTCAATCTTTCTGTTGACCACGACAATTTCCTGAATTAATTTCAGGTCACTTGCTGTTCATGGGGACCGCAAATGATCACTGACGAAGCTCACAACACCCGGATGTTGAATATCCGGAAAGGCTACTGGCGCCGGTTCGAGACCGCCTTCGAACACCACGACCGTGCCGAGTCCTGCGAGGCGTCCGCCTATCGATATTTCAAGGGCGCGACCAAGGGTCAGATGCAGACCTACCAGGACGCAATCGCCCGCATCAATCAGATGCCCGATGGTCTCGCCAAGCGGCGAGCCCTCCACGCCGCCCAGCTGCGCTGGCACGAGACCACGGCCGAGGCCCGCGCGCTATTCGCCGACACCTTCGAAGAGCTGATGCGAGACGGCGAAGTCTCCGAGAAGATGGTCGAGCGCTGGGACGCGCTGCCGGTCTTCATCGTGCCGGCGGAGGCGGCGTGATGAAGATCAGCACGGACGTTCTCGCTGTTCTCTCGGGCTGCCAGATGTCGGGTAATCAGCTGGTGCTGACCGAACAGCTCGATCGTCAGATGTACTCGGCCGTCAACAAGGTTCTTGAGGCTGCCGGCGGCAAATGGAATCGGAAGGCCAAAGCCCACGTCTTCGACGAGGCTGCGGCCGACGTCATGGAGCCGATCATCCTGACCGGCGAGTACCAGCGCACGAAGCAGGACTTTGGAGTGTTCTTCACACCGCTGGCCCTCGCCCGTCGCCTAGCCGAGCGCATCACCTTCACGCATACGGGCATGCGGTTGCTTGAGCCGAGCGCCGGGATGGGCGCCCTCGCAACGGCCGCGCGCGATGCTGCCCAGGCAGATGACGAGAGCTGCAGCTGGGCCGACATCACCTGCTTCGATATTCAGCCGAAGCATGTGGTTGCTCTGCGCGCGCTAGGTTTACACGCGGAGTGCGCCGACTTCCTCGACGAGGATCCTCGCGACTACGAACCGTTCGACGCCGTGCTGATGAACCCGCCGTTCGCGGGACAGGCGGACATTCGTCACGTCATGCACGCCGCGAAGTTCTTGAAACCCGGCGGCCAGCTGGTCGCGATCATGTCGGCTGGCGTGCTGTTCCGGCGAGATCGGCTGACGGAAAGCTTCCGCGCATTAGTCCACGCGCGCGGCGGCACCATCACCGCCCTCCCCGCTGACTCCTTTCGCGAGAGCGGGACCGGCGTGAACACGGTTGTGGTGTCTTTCTCGGAGCGAATGCGATGACGGCTGAACTCGCCGCCGCCTATGAGCGGATCGATGAACTGACCGGCGTGGTCGAAGGCCTGCTCGGCCTCATCGTCCTCGTTGCCGAGCGCGACGATGTCACGGTCGACCTTCGCAGCATCCTCAACACCAACCACCGCGTCGTCGCCGCGCTCGACGCCGTGTCCGACCAGGTGACGTCATGATCGATCGGGACGTCGCAAACGGTCAACTGATCGACTTCGCCGTGGCGGCGCTCATCGCGTTCGCCTTCCCCATCATCGTCTTGACGCTCGCAGGGGCAACGCCATGAACCATCACAGCCACACGTCGCCGCTCGTCGTCCAGGTCGGCGATCACGATCCCGAGCCGGTCGTTCGCGTCTCGCCCGCGATCAAGGCCGAGCTGCAGGCCATCCGCAACATGTCGTTCTCGGTGCCCGAGTATCGCGCGCTGGCCGACCGCTATCTCGACGCGGTGCAGGCCCTGCAGATCGCGGTCGAGAACGAGCGCCTCGCCGGCATTCGCTCGGCCTTCCTGACCCTGCACGAGATCGCCGCGCAAACCGCCTTCCTCAACGAGGGACTGTGCCACGCAATCGAGTCCGTCCAGAAGCAGAAGAACACCGCCAATGACAATCATTGATCACGAGCCGACTGGCGAGAAGCCGCGGCAGCGCGTGAAGGCGTCGGCTGTTGCTGTGCCTGTCGCCTCCCCTTCGATCCAGCCGCCGACGCAGACCCAGGCCGCGCAGCAGGTCATCACCAGCAACATGATGATCCTCAAGCAGGCGATGGACGCAGGGAAGACCGGCGAGGACTTGAAGAACATGCTCGACCTGTACGAGCGGATGGAGGCAATCGCCGCGCGCCGGGCATTCGATGCGGCGCTCGCCGAGGCGCAGGCCGAGATTCCGACGATCACAAAGAACAGGCTGGTTCATTTCGAAGCCAAGAACGGCGGCAAGGACACCAGCTATCGCCACGAGGATCTGGCCGAGATCGTCGAGACCATCCGGCCGATCCTCCACAAGCACGGTCTGTCCCACCGATTCAAGACCCACCAGGAGATGGTCAACGGATCGATGCTGATAACCGTGACCTGCGTCATCACCGGCCACGGCTATCGCGAAGAGACGCCGCTATCGTCCGGTCCCGATCAGAACACCAGCGGCATGAACAACCTGCAGCGCATCGCCTCTGCTGTCACCTACCTGGAGCGCTACACGTTGAAGGCTGCGCTCGGCCTCGCTGCGTCGAACGACGACGACGGCCGCGGTTCGTCTGCCGAGACGGGCACCATCACCGCCCTGCAGATGGAGCGGATGGAGGCGCTGATCGCAGAAGTCGGCGCCGACCCCGTCAAGGTCTACCAGCGCTACAAAAAGAACTCGCTCGCAGAGCTGACGCAGTCGGATTTCAAGAGCGCGATGGAGAAGCTCGAGTCCATGAGGCCGCCGCTATGAACGCGATTGTCAACATCGACACCATCACCGCCGAGAAGCTGTTCGCGCCTGATGGTGTCGAGAAGATCATCACCAAGCTCGAGACGGACGTGCGCGCCATCGCGACCACGGATGTCTCGACGGAAGCGGGCCGCACCGCCATTCGATCGCTCGCGTTCCAGATCGCGAGATCGAAGACGGGGCTCGACGCCCTCGGCAAGGAACACGTCGCCGGGCTGAAGAAGCAGGCCAAGGCGATCGACGAAACACGCGCCATCATCTGGGACCGTCTCGAAGCGCTGCAGGAGCAAGTCCGCAAGCCGTTGACCGATTGGGAGAACACCGAGAAGGCCCGCGTGCAGGGGCACGAGGACGCGCTCGCCGCCATCATCGCAACGGCGACCTTCGCCACAGTCCCGGACTCGGCCGACTGCCGCGCCCGGCTGGCGACGATCCGCGACACCATGCAGCGCGACTGGCAGGAATACGGCGAGCGCGCCAACCAGGCCGCGGCATCCGCCGAGGCCATCCTGCGCAAGGCGCTCGAGATCGCGACCAAGCGCGAGGCGGAGGCCGCCGAGCTGGAACAGTTGCGTGCGGAGAAAGCCGCCCGCGACCAGCGCGACCGTGAGGAGGCAATCGCCCGCGACGCCGCGGACCGTGCGCGCGCCGAGGCGGCGGCCGAGCAGCAGCGCGCCGAGCAAGAGCGGCAAGCCGCCGTTGCCCGTGCCGAACAAGCGGAGCGCGAGGCGAAAGAAGCCGTCGAGCGAGCCGAGCGCGATCGCCTGGCCGCGATCGACGCGGAGCGCGCCCGCGCGGCGGCCGAAGCCAAGCGCCTCGCCGACGAGGCGGCCGCGCGCGAGCGCAACACGGCGCTCCGTCGCAAGGTCAACAACGCCGCGGTCGCTGCGATGGTCGAGGGCGGCTTGACCACTGCCGACGCGCAGAAGGTGGTTGCCCTGATCGCCCAGAAAAAAATTCCTGCCGTCACCATCGCTTACTGAGGGGGCCCCAATGGCAATCCATCGAGTCGAGCAGGGTTCACCTGAGTGGCACGCTCTGCGCCTGGGCAAGGTCACGGCGTCGCGCATCCCCGACGTCTGCGCCAAAGTCAAATCCGGTGGCTTCTCCGCCACGCGCGCCAACTACAAGGCCGAGCTGGTGCTGGAGCGCCTGACCGGCGTGCCGACCGAGCCGGGCTTCACGTCGAAGGACATCGAGACCGGCAAGCTACGGGAGCCGGACGCGCGGGCCGAATACGAGTTGCGCTTCCGCTGCACGGTCGAGCAGATCGGATTCGCTGACCATCCGACCATCCCGATGGCCGGCGCTTCGGCAGACGGCCTGGTCGGCGACGACGGCGGCGCCGAGTTCAAATGCCCGAAGGCGGCAACGCATCTCGCCTATCTGCGCGCCGACGTGGTCCCGAGCGAGTACCTGCCGCAGATCACCTGGAATCTCGCCTGCCTGCCGGATCGGAAGTGGTGGGATTTCGCGTCCTTCCATCCGGATTTCCCTACCTCGATGCAGCTGTTCGTCAAGCGCGTGTGGCGCGATGACCGGCGCATCGCCGAGACTGAAGCCATGGTCAAGACGTTCTTGGCCGAGGTCGATGCGGACGTCGCCGAGCTTCGCCGGCAATACATCGAACGCCGTGGCCAGTCCTCGGCCTCTGTGCAGCCGAGCCTGCTGCGCGACCTCGAGGCCTCTGCAAAGCTGGTGGGGCTAGCATGACCGACGTCAAGGCCTTCCCTCTGCAATGGCCGCCGGGTTTCCCGCGCTGGAAAGGGGGGCGTTCCGGCGGCGCGTTCAAGACCGACTTCGACACGGCGCTGCGGAACGTCCGCAAGAGCCTCGACTTGTTCGCGAAGGACAGCGGGAAGAAGATCGAGAGCCCAATCTTGTCGAGCAACATCGACATGAACCCGCTCTCGAACGATCGCGGCAAACGGCCGTCCGATCCCGGCGTTGCCGTCTGGTTCGCCTGGGATGGAATGCAGGTGTGCATTCCGGTCGACCGCTACGACTCGCCGGCGGCCAACCTGCAGGCCATCCATCACATCATTGAGGCGCGCCGCGTCGAGCTGCGCCACGGGACGCTCGCGCTGGTGCGCGCGACATTCTCTGGATTCCAGGCGCTGCCCGCGCCGGCCGGCAAGCATTGGCGCGACACCCTGCAGCTGAATGACGTGCCGAACGTGACGCGCTCTCACATTGAGACCGCGTACAAGGCACTTTCTCGCGAGCGCCATCCAGACCGCGGCGGCAGTACCGAGGCCATGGCCGAGCTCAACACCGCGCGCGACACCGCCTTACGGGAGATCGCGTCGTGAGCGCGCCCCGCCCCATTGACGTGACACGCAAGGACGGCGTGCTGGTCCCGCGACAGAAGTGGCTGTTCGATCGCCTGTTCGAAGAGGGCAAGACCTATCAGATCGAACTCTTCGAGCCGCGGTCGACGAAGTCCCAGGCGCATTACTTCGCAGCCGTCAATGAGGCGTGGAAGAACCTGCCGGAGCATCTGAGCGCGCAGCATCCCGACTCCGAGCACCTGCGCAAGTTCGCGCTGATCAAGACGGGCTGGTGCAACAAGCGCAACATCGTCTGCGAGACCGTCGAGCAGGCCTACGCCGTCGCCGCGCTCGCCGGCCAGCTCGACGAGTCCGCGGTGGTGGTGGTCCAGGGCAGCGTGGTGACCGTCGCGACGGCGAAGAGCCAGAAGATGCACGGCCCCGGCGCGATGAACCGCGACGACTTCCAGAAATCGAAGCAGGACGTGCTCGACTACGTCGCCGGCTTGATCGGCGTCGACAGCTCGACGCTCTCCTCACAAGTTCCCAATTCGTCCGGCGTTCCACATGAGGGTCCTGACAACGACCGGACGGATGCGCCAGCGGGGGATTCCGGTCCCCACACTCGTACCCCCGCTGGCGCTGACATTATCGAGGAGGCGTCGCTGCTCAGCGACGACTGGCGCGACGTCTACATCACCACCCTAACCGGATCGACCACCCGCGCCCTGTCGGTGATGAGCCGCGACCAGCAGGCCCTGCAGATGATGGGCTGCCCTCCGAACGGCAACGCCACCCCGAACGCTCTGGAGCGCGAGTGGATGCGCCGCGTCGCGACCCTGACGGTCAAGCGCGACAGGGGAAAGCTCAAGGCGGCCGAGTTCGAGGCCGAGATCACCAAGCTGAAGGGTCTGCCACTGACGGCGCTGATAGGAGAGCAGGATGCTGCTTAGGGTTATCGATTTTGAAACGACGAACCTGCCACCCGACTGCGCCATCTGCCAGATCGGCCGCACCGACGTCCTGCACCGCGGCGGCAAGCCGACCATCCTCGAGCCCGGTGCAATGTTCGTCAACCCCGAACGAGAGATCGCGCCCGAGGCGCGCGCCATCCATCACATCCGCGATCGCGACGTGAAGGACGCCCCTCCGGTCGATCTCGGCCTACGATCCTTGATGCAGGCCAACGGCCACGGTGAGCCCGACGTGTTCGCCGCGCACAACGCGAAGTTCGAGCGCGATCTGTTCGACGGCGGCGGCAAGCCCTGGATCTGCACGCGCAAGATCGCGATGCGGCTCTGGCCGGACGCGCCGAACCACCAAAACCAGACTCTCCGCTATTTCCTCGGCATCGACGGGCAGTACGACTTTGAGGCTCACCTGGCAATGCCGCCGCACCGCGCCGGCCCCGACACCTATGTGACGGCGCACATTCTCGCGCGGGCCCTGGTGATGGAGAGCGCCGAGCAGTTGATCAGGTGGAGCAACGAGCCCTCTCTGCTGCCGGGCAACATCGGCTTCGGCAAGCACAAGGGCCTGCCCTGGTCGCAGGTGCCAGGCGATTACCTCGATTGGATCGTCAGCAAGTCCGACATGGACGACGAGGTGAAGTTCACCGCTCGCCATTGGCTGGCTCGTCGGCGCTCCGACGACCGATAGGAGCGCATCGTGTGGGGGAGCGCAACATTCTGGCAGGGCGTCTGGCATGTGTTTGGACTGCTCTACGTGGTGATCGGCGGAACGATCGTGATGTCGGCCATGGCCGTTAAGCTATCAAAAAAGGTCAACGCGCATGGTGGCGCCGCACGGACACAAGCGACGGGAGTTCTCGCAGAAGGTGAAGGGACTCGCGCTGAAGCGCTGCATGCGCGACGGCACGCCTCACTGTGAGAACTGCGGGATCGAGCTCAATGCGCGAACCGGCACCATCTTCGAACACCTTGTACCTGACGGCCTGGGCGGCGAGCCCACCTTGGAGAATTGCGGCGTGTGGTGCTTCACATGCGCCGACATCAAGACGGTGAGCGAGGACAACCCGCGCATGGCGAAAGCCGACCGCGTCGCGCGCGGGCATTGCGGGCTCAAGGCCAGCAAGGGGCCGCCGATGCCCGGATCGAAGAAGAGCGGCTGGAAGCGGAAGATGAACGGACAGGTCGTGCGGCGATGACTGATCCAGAGAGTGGCCGAAATAAGCCCGGTCCTCCCTACTGGGCCGCCGCACTGCGCCTTGACCAGGCCGCTGCTTATTGTGGCCTGAGCGTTGACAGTTTCAAGGAGATTTGCCCTGTCTGCCCAATCGAATTCACGAAATCCTCGCACGGCCGACGTTGGCTCCGCATTCGCTTGGACGAGTGGCTTGACAGCCTCGATCCCAACCGAGCAGGCTCCGCGCTCACACGGCGCAAAAGCTTGGCGGAGCGGATTGGTGGTGGTGGCGGCTAGGCTGGAAGGCCTCAAAGTCTACCAGAGGCGAGGAAAATGGTACGTCTACCGTCGCGCAACCGGCGAGGCCCTGATCAGAGCCTTCTCCGGCGATCGGGCTGACCTCGACCGCGAACTGGCCTCGCCGACCTTCCTGCAGCTCTACAACAAGCCCCGCCTGCCCAAGCGCACCGCCGCCGCCTTCGCCGACGGCACGCTGGGACGCCTCGTGCATTGGTTCACGAACGGGGATATCGACCGGGACTCGAAGGACATCGACCCGGCCGGCTTCATCGAGGGCGGTTTCCCGAAATGGGCCAAGCTCTCGACCGCGACGCGCACCGACTATCTCAAGGCTTTCCGCTGGCTCCGGGATATCTTCGACGAGCCGCTTGCCGGCTTCACCACGCCCGAGCTGTACGAGCTGCGGGACAAGTGCGCGCACCAGAAGAAGACGCGCTTCGCCGACAAGATGATCTCGGCGCTCTCCTCCATGTTCTCCAGCGCAGTCGAGCGCGGGAAGATGGGGAGCAATCCCTGCCTGGGCATGCGAAAGATCCACGACGCCGATCCGAACGCGAACCGCGAATGGCTCCAAGCCGAGTTCGAGACCGCCTTCGCGGCTGCGCCGACGGAGATCAAGACGGTCCTGGTGCTGGCCCGCTTCGGCGGGCTCCGCGGCCAGAGCATCGTCGAGGTGGGCTGGCGGCAATACCTGCCGCATGCAACGACCGGCATGGCCGTGCAGCTCGTGACCCGGAAGAACCACGAGCCGACCTTCATCCCCGCGCTCGAGCAGATGCAGGCCTATCTCGGCACCCTGCCCCGCACGTCGACCAGGATCGCGACGCGCGCCGACGGCACGCCGTGGAGCTCCGAGAAGCTCATGCAGGCCACCGTAAGCCATTGGCTGCGCGAGAAGGAGCGCGAGGGCATGATCGGCGCCGGCACCACCCTGCACGGCCTCCGCGTCTCATACGCGGCTTGGTGGAAGCGCAACGGCGCGACGGACGCCGAGATCGCCGACCTACTCGGAGACAGATCTCAACGCATGGGAACCCACTATACCCGGCATGTGTCGCGCGAGGACAACGTGGTCCGGGCGTTCAAGCGGTTGAACGAGCAGCGGCAGAAATGACGTTTCTTTGCCGCTCAGTTTTCCGGACATGTTCCTGAGCGACAAACTCAAGAACCATGTGCAACGGAGAACATGCAACGCGGCCTCAGGTGGGGGACTCTTTCGGTGGGTCGTAGTCATCGGGGAACGGTAGCATCAGATTGCTACCCCATTGCGGAAATTCTCTGTCCAATCTGTCCATGAATACTTTCCAGTTCGGTGAGTACTTCATGAGCATGAGAACTGCAGCCAAATGCTCTCTGAGCTTCGGATGGCCAATATCCTCCGTCAATCGCTGGAAGAGCTTGTTCTTGTAATCGCCGCCAGGGTAGCGCGGTGTTAGACGCTTTAGCTCCTCCCAAACACCCGGCGCGAGACGCTTGTAGACAATGTTATTCGTCCAATGACCAATCACGCCGGGCCTTCCCGCGTTCTCAGTGTACGGCCAATTATTGAGCCGATAAATCTGCTTATAGAAGTCTGATGGAAAGGTCTTGACCCACGGGCGGAGTTCCTTTGCAACGAACTTCTCCAAGATTCTTGCGAGCGCATCGCGCTGTCTAAAATCTTGATAGCCGGTCGCTTCATCGACCAGCGCGATGATGCCGACAGTTGCAAAGCCGTGCTGTAAAATTGCAGCACGGGTGGCCAGATGCTCGCGGTACTTGCCAAGCTTACCTTGCTGATGGGCGTCAATCAGAACGGCGCAAATGTCGGGAAGAATCGTCGCCTCATAACCGTCCGCAGGATTGCCACCATGGGGCGGGATGAACCGAATTGGCGAATTCACGCGCGCGATTAACCCTCTGATATCTATCCCTTTTCCTGCTAAACTAGACATCAAATCGACGATTTTGCGCTCGCCGCTTCTGCCGCCGCCGAGGGACAATCCGATGCCGGCATACAGACCACGCAATGCGAGAACGCGCGTCCCATCCGCGAGAACGTAACATGGGATCTCGATCTCCCCTATTCGTAGAGGTCGATCCTGCGCACCATACTTGGCGAACAATAATACCGGCGGTTTTCCTTCATCTGCCCAGCGCTTCATGGCTGCGCCTCGCGCGATTTCAGATCGGCGCGACGGCGGCAAGATCTCTGCCCGCCTCGCTCCACCCTTTCTGCCTGCGCTCTCCTTGCTCATGCCCATCTCCAATGCTTAGCAGATGAGCATCTTAATGCTTAGCACAAAAAATGGCAAGCATCCACGTGCTAAGCATAATAGGCTGTGGATGGTGGTTAGTCTGATCGACGATCGTGAGTGGCAACAGCGAACGATAACGGAACGACATTTGTCTAACGCTGGCCATCTCCCGTCTAACGCTTGCCCTGGCGGACGGAAAAGGGTAGCGAAATCAAAGCGCGGACGTGGCGGAATTGGTAGACGCAAGGGACTTAAAATCCCTCGATGGCAACGTCGTGTGGGTTCGAGTCCCACCGCCCGCACCAAGGCCCTCGCCGTTTCATCCTGTGCATGATGCGAGATTGCTGCAGCGTCGACGGCTGCACGGCGTGCGCCGGCCGGTCGTCTGATGAGACAGACGATGAAGTCACCCGGCCGGATCGTCCGCCATACCGGCTAATAGCCGGGCGGTGCCTGGAAGGAGCCGAGCTCGCGTTCGACCAGACGGGCAAACCGCAAAGTGGTGCGGTCGCCCAGGAACGGTCCGATGATCTGGACGCCTGCCGGCACCGAACCGACCAGCGCGCCAGTGGGCATCGCGGTCGCCGGCAGATAGGCGACCGTGGCGAGGCCCGGCCATGCCAGATTGTCGAGATAGGGGATCCGGCGATCGCCCACCGCCAAGGTGCGGACGAACTGGGCCGCGAAATCGGAGCGCTCGACGTCATGCGGGAACGCCACAGTCGGCGTCACCGGGCAGATCAGGATGTCGTAATCGGCAAAGAAATAGCTCCACGCCTGGCGGAGCCGATGGCGCTCCTCCCTGATCGCGAGATAGCTCTGCAACGGCTGCCGAATGGCATCGGCCACCTGGCGCGGATAGCTGCCGGCTTCGGCCGCATCCCCTTCCGCGAACAGGGCCTCCTTGGCCGAGGGCGGAAGGCCGGCCCCGATGATCCCGAACAGGGTCTGAATGTAGGCCCGGTGGCTGGCTGCAGCGTCGATGGCCGGCCGGGCCGCTTCATCGACCTGAACTCCGCAGCGCCTGAGACGGCCGACAAGCTGGTCGATCGCCGCAGCATAACCGGGATCGAGCGGAAAGGCGTCCGTCCACACCCCGACCCTGAAACTTTTCAGGTCGTCGTGACGCGGGGCCGGCAATCGCAGCTCGGCTCCTGCGCGCTCGATCTCCGCAGGTCCGAGCAGGATGTCGAACAGCAGCTCCAGATCCTCGGCGCTGCGCGCGAGAGGTCCGACCACGGAGAGCCCGGATGGCGCAACATGTCCAGGCGGGGGCGGAAGGTGTCCTGCGATATCGATCAGACCGTAGCTCGACTTGTGTCCATAGACGCCGCAGAAATGAGACGGGACGCGGATCGACCCGCCGATGTCGCTGCCGAGTTCCAGCGGGGTGAAGCCTGCAGCCAAGGCCGCAGCCGAGCCACCGGACGAGCCGCCCACGGTGCGCGTCAGATCCCACGGATTGCGGCTCAATCCAAACAGCGTGTTGTAGGATTGATGGTCCTTGGCCGCGGCCGGGACATTGGTCTTGCCGAAGATGACCGCTCCGTTCGCCCGGATCCGCGCCACCGCCGCAGCGTCCCGCTGCGGCCGGTAGTCGCGAAATTCCTCCATGCCACAGGTCACCGCCATTCCCGTCACCGCGAACGAGTCCTTGATCGTCATCGGCAGACCAAGCAGACGCCCGGCGGTCGGGTTTCGGGCGATGGCCTCGTCGGCGGCGCGCGCGCTACGCCGCGCGCCCTCCTCATCGAGTGCAACCACCACATTGCACTCCGGATTGAGCCGCTGCACGCGGTCGAGATGCAGGTCCAGGAGTTCGGTCGCACTGATGCGCCGCTCCGCCAGCATCTTCAACTGCGCCGTCGCGCTGAGATAATGCGTGTTCGTCATAATCCGGGATTCCCTGGTCAGTCGTTGTTCGGTTTGTCCTGCAGCGCAAGGCGCGGAGCCTTGCGTTCGACGCTCATGAAACGCAGGCCCCAGCGCGCACTCAGCGCCGGCCAGAGGCCGCGCGGCGACCACAGCATCGTGCCCACCGCGACGCTCCCCAGGGCAACGAGATACCAGCCTCCCGACAGTCCGAGCTGACCGGTGACGATCTCGCGCAGCGCGAAGAACAGCAGCGTGCCGATGATCGGCCCCTCCAACGTTCCAATGCCGCCGATCACGACGATGAACATCATATTGACGACCCAGCTGACGTCGAACGCCGAAGCGGGACTGAGATAGAGATTGCTGAGAAAGTTGACGGCGCCCGCCGCGCCGCATCCGGCAGCCGAGATGACGAAGACGATGAGACGATTGCGCTGGACGTCGACGCCGACGCTCATGGCCGCAACGTCATTGTCGCGCACGCTCATGATCCCGAGACCGAATTCCGATCGCATCAACAGCAAGAGCCCCGCCGTCGCCGCCAGCGCCTGCACGCTCGCAATCCAGAACAGCGTCGGCTCGAACCAGTCGAGGTCCATCAGGCTGCTGGTCTTGAGCGGCAGGCCGGCCGTCGCGCCGGTCAGGGATGACTTCGTGACGAGAGTGGCGACGATCTCGGAAAACACCCAAATCCCAATTGAGAAATAGGCATCGCGCAACCGAAACAGCGGCAGCGCGACCAGCGCTGCCAGGAACGCGGCCGCCAGCGGGGCCAAGGGCAACACCCAATAGGGCGAGACGTTCAACGCCTCAGCTGCGAGGAACAGAGCGTAAGCACCGGCCGCCACGAAAACCTGATGGCCGAACGAGACAAGACCCGCATAGCCCGCGAGCAGGTTCCACATCTGCGCCATCGTGAGAATGAGCAGAGCCTCTGTCCACAGGCGCAGCGCGCCGTCGCCGAGCACGAAGGGTGCACCGGCGCTGAGCAGGATCGACGCGACGACACCGGATACCAGACGGAGATGCATCGTCAGCTCCGGCTCGCCACCAGCCCGGACGGGCGGATCAGGATCATGATGAAGAACAGCAAGTGACAATAAAGCAGGCCAGCATTGGGATCCCATTTGAGACCGACGAGCTGCGTGACGCCCAGCGCAAGACCACCGATCAACGGCCCCCAGAACGAGCCGATGCCGCCCAGCACCACGACCTCGAACGCAATGAGCAAGCGTTCGACGCCGGAAAACGGCGTGAAGCTCGCGCGCGCTGCGAGAAAGAGGCCGGCGATTGCGCTGAGCGCCACAGACATCGCCATCACGCAGGCGTACACCCGGTCGGGCCTCACGCCGAACAGTCGAACGATGTCGCGGCGATCGGCTGTTGCGCGAATGATCCGGCCGAATGACGTTCGTTTCAGCATCCATTGCAGGAGCAGAAACAGCACGATCGAGGTGGCGAGCGTCAGCAGCGGCATGACACCGATGTTGATATTGAAGATCGCGATGCTGGCGCGCGACAGCGAGCCGAGCTGCAGCCCGCGCAGATCGGCGCCGAACACCTCCACCATCACGCTGCGCAGGATGATCGACACCCCGAAGGTGAGTAGCAGCGGCGCGAGCGGATCCGAAGACTGCATGGATCGATTGACGATCCAGCTCTGATACACATAGCCGATACAGAAGGAGAATAGGATGGCGAGGCCAAAAATGATCAGTGGGTGAAGATCCGGTGCCGCCGCTAAGACGATCACCGCGAAGAAGGCTGCCATCACCATGAACTCGCCTTGGGCGCCGTCGACCACCCGCATGACTCCAAAGACGAGGGCAAGCCCGATTCCGATCAAGCCGTAAAGGCCACCCAATAGCAGACCGTTCACCACGGTTTCGATCCACGCCATGCCAACCTGCCCCGCTCTCAAGCGCCGAAATAGGCGCGTGTCAGATCCTCGACCCTCACGGCACCTGCGGCGGTCTCCAGCGAAATCCTGCCCTTGAGCAGGCAATAAAGCCTGTCAGCGGCGGCGGAGGCGCGCTTCACATCCTGCTCGACCAGCACAAGGGCCGTGCCCTGCTTGCCGATCTGCGCGAATGCCGCATAAATCTGCTCGACCATGAGCGGTGCCAACCCGAGCGAAATCTCATCACACAGCAGGAGCCGCGGGTTGCAGATCAGCGCCCTGCCGATCGCGACCATCTGTTGCTGGCCGCCCGAGAGGTGACGCGGCATCGCGCTACGCCGCTCGGCCAGGATCGGAAACAGTTCGAAGACCCGCTCCAAGGTCCAATACCCGCGGCGCCTGAGCACCTGCCCCATCATCAGATTTTCCAACACGGTGAGGCTGTCGAACAACATGCGCCCTTCGGGCACCATGCAGAGTCCTGCGCGCGCGATGTCCTCGGCGGATGCAGCGGAAATCTCGGCGCCATCGAAGCGGATTCGTCCCTGCTTGCTGGCAATCAGGCCGACAAGCGCGCGCATCATCGTTGTCTTGCCGGCGCCATTCGCACCGACAAGCGCAACCACCTCACCTTCGCCGACGCGAAGGTCAAGATCGAAGATGGCCTGGAGATCACCGTGAAAGACGTTCAGCCCTGACACTTCAAGCAACGTCATCAGCCGCAAACCCCATATAGATCCGCCTGACCGCGGGACTGTCCATGACCTCGCCCGGCGCGCCTTCGAGCACCTTGCGACCGAAATCGAGCACGAGAATGCGGTCCGCCACCGCGCGCAGTGCGTGCGGGATGTGCTCGATCCAGATCATGGCGTAACCGGCCTTGACCCCGCCGATCACCTCGGTGAGACGCGCGACCTCCGGCTCCGTCAAGCCGGCCGCGATTTCATCCAGCAGGATGAGCCGCGGCTGGGATGCCAACGCCTTGGCGAATTCAAGCCGCTTGCGATCAATCAATGGCAGCCCGCCAGCCAGCAGTTCCGCCTTGGCGAACAGCGCCGTCAGTTGCAGCACCTCGATGGCCGCTTCCGCAGCAGCATCCTCGTGCATTCCGCCGGCAAAGGTGGCTGCTGCGAGAACGTTTTCGTAGACGGTCAGATGCGGGAAAGGCTGCGGGATCTGAAAAGCCCGGCCGATGCCGCGACGCGCCCGAAGGTGCGGCCGCAGCCCGGTGATGTCGCTGCCGTCGAGGATGATGCGACCCGAGTCAGGTCGGATCAAGCCCACGATCAGGTTCAGCAGCGTGCTCTTTCCGGCCCCGTTCGGACCGATCACGCCGAGACATTCCCCCAGTTCGAGCTGAAAACTGAGATCGTCTGCGACCTTGATGGCGCCGAAGCTCTTGCTCAGCGAACTGACGTTCAACACTTCGACCATGTATCGCGCTCTGCCGCCGGCCGCTTACGAGAGCTTTGACAGCAGAGTGAGATCCGACTGTTTGGGAATGAACGGCGCCGTCCCGTTATGGACGATCAGCAATTCATATGGCGCCTTGCCTGTCTTCGCCTTGCGCCACTGACCGCCGGCCAGCGAGGTCACGGCAACATTCTTGATCGGGCTGTCCTTGAAGTTGACGGGACCAACCACGGTCTGCAGGTCGAGGCCGGCGATCGCATCGCGCAGAGATTTTTTGTCCTTCGGATCGCTGTTGCGAAGCGCGGCGATCCCGACCTCCCAGAGCGCATGCGCGTAGCCGATCGGCTGCGTCCATTGCCGTCCGGTCGTCTTCTCCCAATCGGCGGCGAGCTCGGCGGCGCTCTGCCCGGTCAGGGACGACTTGAACGGATAGGCCGGCGTCCACCAGACCTCGGTCGACATTCCGTCGCCCCGGTCGCCCAGGGCATTGACCGCGCTGGGGAACAGAAACGCCGCAGCGATCGTGCAGATCTGCGGCTTGAAACCGGCCTGCGCCGCCTGATTCCACAGCGTCACCCAATGCGGGCCATAGGCAAATCCGGATACGATATCGACGCCTTCATTCTTGAGCGCCGAGATCTGATTGGAGAAATCATCGGTCGTCAATTTGTAGAGGCCTGCCGGAACTTCGCGATATCCGGCTTGCGCGAGTCCCGCTGGCAGACCCTCGCTTGGATCTGCAAAGGCCACACCGGGCGAATTGTCGATGTACAGCGTTCCAACTTTCTTGTTGGTCTCCACGGACTGCCACATGCCGATGAAGTTCTTCACAACATCATCTGCCCCCCAGAAGAAGTGGAACGTGTAGGGAAAACCCTTGTCCGGCGTCGACTTGCGGGGAAACATCCAGGCCTGCCAGGGCAACATCGTGGAGATCGCCGGAACACCACGCGCGTCGGCAAGTTCTCCGACCGGGATCTGCGCATCGCCATCCTGCACGAGAATGAGATCGCACTTCTCTCTGAGCACGAGCTCGCTCGCCACAGTCGCAGATCGGTTCGGCTCCGACTGATTGTCCCTGATCACAAGTTCGACATTGTAGGTCTTGCCGCCGATCTTGAGACCATCCTTGAGATAGGTCTTCATGCGCTCCTGAATCCAGGGATCCGGCTCCGCAAACGGCGCACGAATGCCTGACAAGCACCCCACCCAGCCGATCTTGATCGTGCTCGAGGCGGCATTGGCAATGTTGGCGAACGTCACGCTGCCCGAGCCGGCGAGCCCGAGCGCACCCGCCGCCTTGAGCAACTGCCGGCGGCTCATGCGGCGGCCCACCTTCGTCGAAGACTTGATCATATCACCCACGGATGTTCTCCCCAGAGATCTGGTCGAATGCAAGCTCGCCGGCGCCCCGGCTTGACAGACGCGCTTTCCCGGTCGCGGCTCGCCCCTGGGCGGCCGCGCCATACGCATGCTCTCAAGATGACGAAGTTATGAACGGACCACACAGACGTGTTATCCGAAATCGGCAACGGATCGCTGCATCAGCGAAAAATCCTCCAGGAGCCGATCGAAGCGGCGATGGCCCGTGGGGAGAGGCGCGCACGGCAGCAGGCATGGAGCGCGGGGCCGCGCACATCATGTTTTGCGGTCGAGCCGGCGTGAAACGACGATTAGTCCCGCTTCGCCCGTGCCCCGAACCGCCGAAAAGTTTCGGAGGGCAGCTCGCCGAACAACCCACGATAGTAGGAGGTAAAGCGGCTCCAATGCCAGAACCCCCACCGCGCCGCGATATCTCCGATCGAGGGCTGCACGCTGTTGCCGGCCAATGCCCGCAGTTCACGGCGAACGGCGTTGAGTCGAACCACACGCAGGAATTGCGTCGGGGCCAACCCGAATGCTCCCTGAAAGCCGTCCTGCAAGCTCCGGCGGCTGACACCGAGTTGCCGGCACAGATCGGAAATGGTCGGCGCCGCGTCTGGACAGGCCAGAACGAGCTCCCGGGCGCGATCTGCCAAGCGGCGTTGCAAGGTCAAGCTCGTCAACGACCGTCGTCGCGACACGCGCAAAGATCGCATAAAGGCATGCAACAAATCGTCCTCGAGCGTGCGCCGGCATTGTTCGAAATCCAAAACCCGCTCGGTGATGCCGCTGTCGCCGCAAAGCTGGAGACTCACATCCTTGACGATCGACAGACTCGTCGGCTCGAGTTGCAGACAAGCAAGTTGTCGCTTACTGATCAGCGTGTCGGCCAATTCGGATTCGCCGAGCTCTGTCAACCAACGCAGGAGGTGGGCCTTGTCGACCGCCAAGCTCGCGACATCGAGATATTGCGGGGTCCGAATGGACGGAAGGATTCCGCCGCCGAGCAGACAAGGGTCTGGGTACCCGATCATGTGGCCATTGACGTAGCCCGGCCCGGACGCCTGCAGAGGCTGCGAGAAAACGATCTGATCGTCGCCTGTCTCCACTTCCTTCAACAGCGCCTGCGTCGTCCGCTCGCGAATGAATTGAATATTATCGAGATGCAGCCCAGCAACCTCGGCTTTCAGCCGCCCCGGCGAGAGTTGCTGCAGGCGAATTTTCCATCCGCCCAGACTCTTCACCTGATCGAGGGCATCCTCCGATTGCCGCAATACGAAGCGTGGCGCGAACGTCTGTAGAGGCTGGGATTCAGGCGGCACTGACAGTCCCTCCGGTCGTAGGGCGCTTTTCCGCATGGTCATGCGAGTTGCACGCTCAACTCTCCGGCGATCAGCAAAGCGCCCCCAGCTCGACGCAGATGCGGATCCTGAAGTCCGGATGCCGATCGCAAACGCTAGCCTTGATGCCAGCAATAATCAATAAGGCCGGAACACCGCCGATCGGGGCTGGCGCAGGGTGCGAGGAGCGCACGAACCGCGCCCCGGGCGAGGCGGCAATGCACCTCTCTTGTGCGCCTGCAACTGCAGGGATCAGTCCGCACCGGCTCGGCTCATCAAGAGTCCCGCCGCCGCGGCCGGATCATTCTCATCAGCACGGCCGCGGCGTGCTGATCTCAGGCCGCTCCCGCACCGGCCATCAAGCGCGCCATGGTGGTGGCCTGGAAGCTCGGCCGTGCCTCCAGCCGTTCGATCCACGCGACGAGATTGGAATAGGCGGCGGTCAAGCTCGTCCATTCCGGCGTCAACGACAAGAAGCTCGCCTGCGGCGCGACCTGGAGGTCGGCGAGCGACAGCTGCCCGCCGGCCATGAAGGGCTGGTCTCCGAGCAGCCGCGACAGCTCCGCGAACACGGTCCGGGCCTGCGGCATGGCACGCTCGATCACAGCTTCATCCGGCGTGGTGCCGAAGAGCTGCGGGCCGACGATGCGCTGAAAGGCGATGACGCTGCAGACACCTTGAAACAGGTACCAGTCGCTGATGTTCATCACCTGATCCATCCGCGCCGCCTGCCTCAGATCGGCGGGCGTCAGGACAGGCTCGGGACACACGCGATCGAGATAGCGCAGGATGGCCTGGGTCTCGTAGAGCACGAAGCCGTCGTGATCGAGCGTCGGCACGCGGCCGAACGGATGGCGCGCGAGATGAGCCGGCGTGTTGGAGTCGCCCGGCGCCAGCGCCGCGAGCCGATACCGTGCGCCTTTCTCTTCCAGCGCAATCAGCACGCTGCGCCCAAACGGACTTCCCGGCACGGAGTGAACGACGAACTCGGACATCACGATCTCCACGTTGATGATGAGTTGCTCAAGACGGCGTAGCCTGGTGTTCCGCCGCTGCCACGAAGCGCTGCAGCAGGCCCGGCCAGCCGCCATCCACATCCCTGCGCATCGATGCGCCGGCCGCCTCGCCCATCGTCTCGAATCTGTGGTGCAGCAGCTCGACCCGCGTTGTCTCGGCGGTCTCGGCGAAGAAGCGCACATCGACCTCCGAACGCATCGCCGCATCCGGCTTCCATTGCGCATCGACCTGCCACAGCATGACGAAGCGATGCGGCGGCTCCCAGAGCGTAATGGTCGCGACCGCCGTCTCGGTACCGTCCTCGGCGATCTCCAGCCAGCGGCCGCCGAGCCTGGGCTGCATCAGCACTTTGCTGATCGGCTTTCGGCCGACGCCATGCGTATGCGGCCACCATTGCGTCAGACCGCTGGTGAAGACCGCGAAGGCATGGTCGATCGGCGCCCTGACACGGACCTGCTTCTGCACCGGCGCGATCATCGCTCGCTCATTCATCCGTCTTGCCTTTCATCTGCCGGTGCGATCGCTCCGCTTCGATCTTGAACGCCAGCAGGGCATCGTCCCAGAAGCCATCGAGCCACTCACGCAGCTCGGCGAGCCCTTCCCTTCGCAGCGCGTAGATGCGACGGGCGCCTTCGCTGTGCTCCTCGACCAGGCCAGCGTCCTTCAACACCTTCAAATGCTGCGACACCGCGGGCCGCGACACCGGCAATCCCGCCGCAATGGCGTTGACCGGCCGAGGGCCGTCGCGAAGGCGCTCGAACACCTGCCGCCGCGTCGGATCTGCAAGCACGGTCAATGTCGTTCCGTAAGCCATGGCTTACCGTAAGTTACAGCTTACATCATGTCAAGCGCGTCGCCAAAGCAAGGCCGAGCAGATCTCACCACCGGCAGTTGCAGCGGGAAACCATTTGGTAACCAAACTGCCAGCAAGTTGGAGCCGAGGGTCGCCGCCAGCCGAGTCGACGGCATGCAACGCGTGCAGCGGTCATCGCTGGAGAGGACACATGCTGGGTTTCCGCAGCCGCAAGAACGACCAAACGGATGCTCCTGCCCTGTTGGACGCCGCGCTCGAGGCCTTCCAGGACACTTTGGCGCAGTGCCTCGACGACTGGGCCGCGGGCAAGCTCGACCGCGACGTCGCCGATCTCAACGCGGCAGCGCTGCGCGCCAAGATCAAGCCTGAACTCATCGAGGCAATCCATCGCCTGAGCGCTGCGCTTGCCGCGCGCGCCTCCCAGGATCTGGATTCCATCGTCGATCTCTGCATCAACAGCAACGAGGCCTCGATCAGCGCCGCGCGCCTGATCGGCGCCTCGAACAATCAATCGGAGCGCTGCCAGAGTCTTGCCTCCGCGTCGGTCGAGCTGCAGGCCTCGGTCCAGACCATCAGCGCGACGACGACCGTAGCAGCCAATGAGGCGGCCGCGACCAGGCGGGCGGTGGAGGATAGCGTGACGGCGGTGCGTCACACGCTGCAGACCATGAACGGAATTGCGAGCTCGGTGCGGGACACCTCGTCCAAGATCGCCGATCTCAGCGCGGCCTCGGCAGAGATCGGCTCGATCGTCGGCACCATCGATGCGATCGCCAATCAGACCAATCTGCTGGCGCTGAACGCCACCATCGAAGCCGCACGCGCGGGCGAGTTCGGCAGGGGTTTTGCCGTCGTCGCCGCCGAGGTGAAGAACCTGTCACAGCAGACCACGAAGGCCACCGAGGACATCAAGGGCCGCATCGAACGGCTGCAGGCGGAGATGAGCGGCATCGTCGAGGCGATGGCCGGCGGAGCCAAGGCCGTCGAGATCGGCATGACCGAAATGACCAATCTGGCACAGACCATCGACGAGGCCGGAACCCGCACCGCCATGGTCAGCGCCAAGATGGACGAGATCTCCGGCATTCTCACCGAGCAGAACGCGGCCACCGACGAGGTGGCGCAGGGCATCACCCTCATCGCGGATCTGGCCACGGCCAATGCGAACGAGGTGATGTCGCTGGCCGACACGATGGGCAAGACCGATGCGAAGGTCGGCAACATGCTGAACGAGATCGCCAAGCTCTCACTCGACAATCAGGTGGTGCGGCTCGCCAAGGCCGACCACGTGATCTGGAAGAAGCGGCTGGTCGACATGTCCGTCGGTCGGCTGCAGCTCAGGACCGACGAACTCAGTGACCATCACAATTGCCGTCTCGGCAAATGGTACTATGGCGAGGCCGGCCAGCGCCTCGCCGGCGACGCCGCATTCCGCCGCCTCGAACGCCCGCATGAAGCGGTGCACCGCCACGGCAAGGAAGCCGCGCGGCTGTTCAGCGCGGGCCACATCGACGAGGCGCTCAACGAGATCGGCAAGGTCGAGATCGCCTCGACCGAGGTGCTGGCGGCGCTGGATCAGATCAGAGTATAAGCCTCGTCTCGCATAGTCTCTTGCAGCCCGCATGAGCGATAGCCAGCGCGCGCGAACCGCGCTGACGACAGCGACATGCGGGGTCTCCCTGTACCATCCGCATCGCCAGGCGCCGGGGTTCGGCCGTCACGGCCGCGCCCATCGGCCGGGAATGCCCCTGCTCGCAAGCAAGGCCACCTTATTCGCTCTTGTCGACGTTCCAGAACACGGGCACCGCCTGCCCTTCCAACATGCCGGTGATCGATTTCCGCCAGGCGCTCGGTGCGAACCACTGGCCCAGCGGGACGTAGATCACCTGATCGTAGATCTCCTGCTGAATATCGGCGGCGATCTTCTTCTGCTCGGCAAGGCCGGGAGCGCGGGCAAAGGCGTCGCGCAGCTCCTCGATCTTCGGATCGTTCGGCCAGCCGAACGGACTCTTCTGGCCGCGGGCGCTGACAAAGGTGCTGCCGATCGGATTGCCGGAATCGGCGATCACCGAATTGGTGAAGAACATGTTCCAGCCGCCTTCCTTCGGCGGCTTCTGGCTGGCGCGGCGCGTCACCACGGTCTGCCAGTCGGTGGTCTGAAGATCGACCTTGAAGCCGGCGGCGCGCAACNGGTGGTCTGAAGATCGACCTTGAAGCCGGCGGCGCGCAACAGCTGCGCGGCGACGACCGGCTGGGCCTTCAAGGTGATCGCATCACCGGGCGCCAGGATGACCACCGGCGTGCCGTCGTAGCCGGCCTCGGCGAGCAGCTTCTTGGCCTGCTCGACGCCATTGCCCTTGACCAGGGTCTCTGAGCCGACATCGGTCTCGAGCGGCGTGCCGCAGCCGAACACCGCGCCGCAGACGCGGTAGAATTTCGGCGTGCCGACCAGCGCGTCGAGCACGTCCTTCTGGTTCAGCGCCAGGAACGCCGCGCGGCGCAGCTTCACATTGTCGAATGGCGGAAACAGGAAGTTCATCCGGCCCAGCGTTTGATAGCCGAACTTGTTCAGCACGTTCATGGTGAGATCGGGATTGGCGGCCAGCACCGGCTCCAGATCCATCGGCGGAAATTCCATGAAGTCGATGTCGCCGGCCTGCAGCGCATTCACCGCCGTCTGCGCATCGGGCATCGAGATCCATTCGACGCGGTCGACCTTCACCACCTTGCCGCCGGCCGTCCAGCTCGGCGGCTCCTTGCGCGGCACGTAGTCGGTGTTCTTCTCATAGATCGCCTTCACGCCGGGCTGGAATTCGCTCTTCACGAATTTGAACGGGCCGGAACCGACCTGCTCGGTGATCTGCTGATTGGCCGGCGTTTCGGCCAGACGCTTCGGCATCATGAACGGCACGTAGGACGACGGCTTGCCGATCGATTCCAGAACCAGGCCGTAAGGCTGCTTCAGCTTCAGCGTGATCGTCTTGGCATCGGTGGCCTCGAGCGAGGCCGTCGCCTCCATCAGCTTCTGGCCCATGCTGTCATTGACGCTCCAGCGCTTCAACGAGGCGATGCAGTCCTCCGCAGTGACCGGCGTGCCGTCGTGCCATTTCAGGCCGTCGCGCAGAGTGAAAGTGTAAGTGAGCTTGTCGTCCGAGACCTTCCATTCCGCCATCTGCGGCTGCACCTGGAAATTGGCGTCGGTGCCGAGCAAGGTGTCGTAGACCATGTAGCCGTGATCGCGGGTGATGTAGGCCGGCGTGAACACCGGATCGATCACGCGCAGATCGGAATGCATCACCGCCGTGATCGTCTTCTTGCCGGCCGCGAGTGCCCCCGGCGCGAGCCCTGCCGAGGACAGCGCCATGACTGAGGCGACGAGCCATGAAACGAGCGCGGAGGACGACCGGCGCGGAGAATGTGACATGCGATCTCTCTTGACGTGAAGCTTTCATCGAACCGCTTGGCGCAGGCGCAAGCCGTCCTTCATCGCCGAGACTTGCAGCAGTTCCCCCGCGCGTCAATCGCCAGAGACGCATGGGCGGCGACGACCAACGATGCATGGCATGCCGGCGTGACGATCACGTCCCGCGTTCTGGAACTCGGCGGCTGCTCGCTCGTTTTCCAGCCAACGCAAGGAGCTCTTGATGCCCAACCAAGCCGCCGCCCCCGAGCGCAATCGCCCGACACCGCCGCCGCCTCGGCCGCCATCCCAGGATCCGGTCACGCCGCCACTGATCGTCGACGGCGTGGAGGCCGTCCGCGATCCACATTGTTGATGAGGGCCAGGTCGCTCATGGGCGACAGGGTGCGAAGTCGCGTGGGCGATCGCGATTGCGGGCTCCCGCCTGCTCTCCGCCGTCATTGCGAGGGCGGCGTCGCTGTGCTCGCAATGACGCGGGGCGCGATCTTGGCTCCAAGCAGGCCGCGTCGATCCAGTCAGATCGGTCTCCGCATGAGCAACAGCCTGCGCCATCACCGGCGAAAGCCGCTGCTCATCCAGATCACGACGCCGGCCTACTCCTTCTTGTCGATGTTCCAGAACACCGGCGTCGCCGGACCGTCCAGCACGCCGGTCAAGGATTTGCGCCAGACACTCGGCTGGAGGTACTGGCCGAGCGGGATGTAGATCACGTGCTCATAGTTCAGCTTCTGGATCTCGGCGGCGATCTTCTTCTGCTCGTCCGGCGAAGACGCGCGCGCATAGCCGTCGCGCAGCTTCTCGATCTCGGCATCCTCGGCCCAGCCGAACCAGCCGCCCTTGGTGCCCCGGCCGCCGACAGAGACGTTGACGACGGGATTGGCGACGTCGGCACCGACCCAGTTGGTGAAGAACATGTTCCAGCCGCCGTCCTTGACCGGCTTCTGGCTGGCGCGGCGCGTCACCACGGTCTGCCAGT